>NZ_JBPSDN010000089.1:0-1224 GCF_052036135.1 Gordonia marina | reverse complement strand
TGAAGCGCCCTGGGTTCCGTTCCGAGTCTCAGCAAGGAGAATCGGAGTATGCCCAAGAAGTTCAGTCCAGAGCTGCGTGAGCGTGCCGTGCGCATGGTCTACGACCGCCAAGCCCGCGAGGGCGGCCCTCGCGCAGCATCGATCCGTGCCGTCGCGCCGCAGCTCGGTGTCGGCACAGAGACGCTGCGGATCTGGTGCAATCGCTACGGCGCCACCGAGCCGGTCGGACCGGGAGAGCCGCTCGAGGAGGAGAATCGCCGTCTCCGGCGGGAGCTCGCCGAGGCGCGACGTGCGAACGAGATCCTGAAGGCCGCCTCAGCGTTTTTCGCAGCGGAACTCGACCGCCCCACGACGAAATGATCGCGTTCGTCGACATGCATCGCGAGAAGTTCGGGGTCGAGGCCATCTGCCGCATCCTCAGTGCGACAGAATGTGGGTTCATCACCTCCCGCGGATACCGCGCTGCCAAGAACAGGCCGGCCTCCGCTCGCAGCGTTCGGGACGAGATGCTGGCGGAGGAGGTGCAGCGGATTCATCAGGCGAACTACAGCGTCTATGGGGTCCGGAAGATGTGGCACGCAATGCGCCACGCAGGATGGAACGTCGGTCGCGACCAGATCGCGAGGCTGATGAAGATCGCCGGCCTGCAGGGCGTTCGCCGAGGTCGAAAGCCCGTCACCACCTGCTCCGCAGACGGAGATGACCAGCGCCCGGACCTCGTTGAACGGCGGTTCGTCGCGGATCGACCGCAGCAGCTTTGGGTCGCCGACATCACCTACGTCCGGATGCTCTCCGGGTTCTGCTACGTCGCATTCGTTACCGATGTCTTCAGTCGCAGAATTGTCGGCTGGGCGGTCGCGCCCACGCTCCACACGGAGTCTCTGCCATTGCTCGCACTGGAGCATGCACTGCAGTCCACCGGGGTGAGCAGGAACGAAAGCGGATTGATCCACCATTCCGACAGGGGTAGTCAATACGTTTCGCTCGCCTATTCGGACGCTCTGCTCGCCGCGGGAGTTACGGCTTCAGTAGGTACCGTCGGCGATAGCTACGATAACGCGCTGGCCGAGACAGTGAACGGCCTATACAAGGCGGAGTTGATCTACTCCAAGCGGATCTGGGAGTCAGTCAGCGAGGTTGAGCTCGCCACGATGGGCTGGGTCCACTGGTGGAACACCTCCCGGCTCCACGAAGCTCTCGGCTACCGCACCCCGGCGAACGTCG
>NZ_JBPSDN010000088.1:0-1276 GCF_052036135.1 Gordonia marina | reverse complement strand
CGTTTCGACGCTTCTATGTTCGTTGTCAAGCGGCAGCGGGGAGCTGGTGGTCGTGGGTGCCGCTGATTGCGTGTGTGGGGCCGTGTTCGAGGAGTTTGAAGATCTCGCGGGCGATGTAGCGTTTGAGGAGTCGATCGATCGCGCGTGGGGTCTTGCCGTCGGTGGTGCGTTTGGTGATGTAGTCCTTGGTGCGTTGATCGTGACGTTTGCGGGTCAGGGCGATGGTGTGCAGGGCGGAATTGAGTTGTCGGTCGCCGCCGTAGTTCAGTCGCCACGCCAGTGATTGGCCGCTGCCGATCGGTACGGGACTGGCTCCGGCGATCGAGGCGAAGTGGGCCTGGCTGGCGAACCGGCCCGGGTGCGACCAGACCGTCAGGATGCGGGCGGCCGTTACTGGCCCGACGCCGACGACGGCGAGCAGCTCGGGCCGCCAGGAGGCCACGACAGCGCGCAGGCGCCGCTCGTTGGCCGCCAGGGCCTTGTGGCATTCGATGATCTCGTCGGCCAGATCGGTGGCCGCTGCCACGGCGATCGCTGAGTGCCCGGAGCCGGTGAGGCCGCCGTCGGCGATGGCTCGGATCTGGGTCATTGTCAGCTTCTTGCCGGTGTCTGCCACCAGGCCCAGGGTCCGCACGATCGCGTTCAGCGCGTTGATCGTCGCCGTCTTCTGCCGGGACTTCTGACGCCGGGAGATCAGCAGAACTTGCAGGTCAGCACGCGTTTTTCCCTGGCGTGGCTCGGTGAGTTCGGCGAGGGAGCGTTCCAGGACCGATCGGGCGGCGCGTATCGCGTCGAGGCCGTCGGTCTTGCCGGTGCCGCGGCGGGCCTTCTTCGATGACGCCCGGGCCTCGGTCACCGCCACGCCGGCGGTGCCGGCGGCCTGCGCCAGGGTACGGCCGTAGGAGTTGGTGCCCTCGATCGCGGCCAGCACCCGGGCGCCGGCGGTGTGACGGCCGATCCAGGCCAGCGCCTTGGTGAAACCGGCGCTGGTGACGGCGAACTTCTCCGGCCGGGCGAGCACCGCACCGGTTCTGGCGTCGATGATCGCGTACAGATGATTTTTGGCGTGGGTGTCTACGCCCACAACGTAGTCATACCGTTCTGAAATACTGGTCACAGCGGACCTCCCTTGACTCATGTCCAGCACTTTCGACAGGGACGGGTCGTCCGCTATCGGTCGGTGCCGGTCAACCGCAAACGGCTGCGGCGAGACAGGTCTCTAAGGAGTCACGTTGGACGGGCTTCTATTCAGTCATCGCCGCAGAGGGCGACCGGC
>NZ_JBPSDN010000087.1:0-1298 GCF_052036135.1 Gordonia marina | reverse complement strand
GCCCGTGAAACCCGGCCGTGATCCGGCGGCAACCGGCCAGCCTGTCGTACCCGAACCGCAAAATCAGCCCTGCCGCAATCAATCCGAACCGCTCAGGCAGGGATAGGCACCGGATGAAAGATCGAGGCTAGGGGGGAAGACTGAAGTTACATGTAACTTCTGAGTTGGGCGGCGACGAAAGTAGGCAACAAATGAAAGTATCAACTGGAACTGGAAGAATTCCTGGGACGACTATTCTGGACCCGGTGTATCGAGTCACAGATTGGTATGGCGATCCGGCGCGCGGGTCGCTTGCCTACGACGAATTCGTAGTCACAGAAACTCTGGGCATATCAGAGGTTGTGGACTGGATAGCTAGTAGGCATGAACAGGCTCTCCTCGATACGCGGTCGTCAGACTCGCTACACAGCACCGAGCTCTGGCTTTTGACACCGCCAGAAGGCTCCTCGTCAAGGCTGCCGGTTCAGACGCTCCTGGGCACCTTTTACGTCGCGGGTAACGGGCCGCTAGTTGGGACTCATTCGATCTGCGAATCAGATGCCTGGCGTAACCGTGACAACCCTGCCGAGGACACCGTTGATCCCACGCAGTGGCAGGCCGAACTGGCGCTAGAGTTCGAGCGGCACGAGCTGACCGTGAGAACAGCCGCCATCGTCGAGGCCGTCCGGCGTGGGCTGCCATACTCAACCAGCATGCGACGGGAAGACTCGGCAACGTTACAGGAACTCACGCGACTCGCCTTGCAACAAGGAGCTGCGAGCCTCTACTAGAAGCTGAACTACCGCTTGGGCGGTCAGTACGATCGAGGAATGGATGACGGAAGCCCCTCAGTGCAGTGTCTCTGAGGAGCTTCACACGTTTCGGCCCGGCCTTGCCGACACGGAATTCGAAGCCCTCACAGGGGCCCTACCGGTTGCATGTCGGACTGGCCATAGTGCGCACCTCGGAGCGCTCTGGGCGCCTCGGCGAGTTACCGATACATGGGCGCAGGCGGCGACTGAGGTGTTCGGTGTTTCGCCAGCGTCGCTGTTGGCGTTGGAGAGTGATCCATCGCCGATCAGTGATGAGCTCGGCGCGGTCGGCACGCCGTTCGATCCGCGGTTGGTGCCGTCTGGCCTGCAGTGGCTGGCTAGACCTGTAGGTCTCCACCAGTCGTGGGGAGCATGCAGACTGAACCGCACTGGGTTCTTTGGAGGCTCGTGACCTTGGAAACGAGGATGAGTACATGCCGAAGGAACAGGTTCCCGGGAAGCCGCAGACGCGGCGCTACAGCCCGGAGGAGAAGGTGGCGGCGGTCC
>NZ_JBPSDN010000086.1:0-1344 GCF_052036135.1 Gordonia marina | reverse complement strand
AGTTCTCGCCGAACGTGACGGTGAGCGGTACCGGTGGCGGTGGTTCGCTGGGTGAGGTCGGCGGTGAGCTGGGCGCGGAGGCGACGGTGATCCCGGCGGCGGATCTGGAGTTCACGGTCGGGGCGGGGAAGATCACCACCGCCACGCTGGCGGAGATCGCGTTGACCAAGCCGGTCGCCGACATCGTGTTGTCCGGGGTCGATGTGAACGTGACGAATGCGTTGGGACCGATCTCGGTGCGGCCGTTCGCGAAGATCTCGGTCACCTCGGAGAGGGGTGTGTACGTGTATTACGCCTACGGCAAGACCTCCCGGATCTGACCGCGAACGACGTGACATGGGTACTTCGTGTATCGGGAGGAGTGCCGCTCGCGGCGCTCTGATCGCTGGTTTGCTCGCGACGTCGGTCCGGACCATCAGGTGCCGGGCCGCCCGGTGGTGGGGTTCACGGGTCGTCGTGTGTTTGGTGGTGGTGGTTGTTATCGGTGGTGTTCTCGGTGCTGGCGGTGTGGGTGCGGAAACTCCTGCGCAGCGGTGCAAGCGTGAAACGGCGCAGTACAACAGTTCGTGGAAGCAGGCGTGGGTGGCGACGCATCCGGGCCGCTCGATCGATGATGCGCCTGTACCTCGTCCGGCGTACACGTGTGGGCAGAACGACGATCAGTTGCCGTCTCCGGTCCCGCCTACCGTCGATGACGGTGCGCCGCCGAGCAGTAGTGGGGCACCGTCTGCTTCGGCGGCTGCGTCTACTGACCACAGCCGCGGCGGCGGGCCGGGCCTGAACCCGCCGACACGCCGCTCTGAGAATGCGAATGGTGTGCGGCCGGGGCAGCCGGCGATCGGTGTGAGCCCGAGTATCAGCGGTAGTCCCGTGGCTGTGCCTGGATGGCGCGGCGAGTCTACTGCGGTGCCCGGCAGGTCGGCGGAGCCGGTGGCCACGACCTCGCCACGGGGCTCGGTGCGGCCTGCGGCGCCGTCGCCGACGACCGTGCTGCCAGCGGACAGTGCGGTGCCTGGCGTACGTGCTCGGGCCGCTTCTTCTGATGGTGGCTCGACTCCGGTATGGGTATGGCTGGTCGTCGCGGTGGCTGTTGCGGCGCTTGCTGCGGCCTACCCCGGCGCCAGGCGCGCGGTCCGATCATCTTCGTCCGGCCGGCGCGGTCTGGGGTCTGCTGCGACGCCGGTGCTCGAGATTCGCCGGGACAACCCAGATGGGGTGAGCTTGTCAACTTTTCCGTGTAAGTCGATCAGGTATTCGATTTATAGGTGATGGTTGATACGGTCTGGATACGCGAGTGAGAGTTGCTCAAGGGCACGTTTCCAGTTAGTGGTGACCGCGCCTTCG
>NZ_JBPSDN010000085.1:0-1346 GCF_052036135.1 Gordonia marina | reverse complement strand
GGTCAAGCCCCAAGTAGTGGTGTAACTCGTTGTTGATCCTTCGGTGGTGGTCAGGCTGGTATTTGCATCAGGTCATCGGTGGTCACCTCCGTCGTCGAGTCGGTGTTTGTGTCGGTGGTCAGGGTCAGCCTGCAGCGGCTCAGGACTTCGAGGCCGAGGTATCGGCGGCCTTCGGCCCATTCGTCGGTCTGCTCGGCCAGGACGGCGCCGATGAGCCTGATGATCGCGTCTCGGTTGGGGAAGATCCCCACGACGTCGGTGCGGCGTCGTATCTCACGGTTGAGGCGTTCGGTGGGGTTGTTGGACCAGATCTGACGCCATACGTCGTCGGGGAACGCGGTGAAGGCCAGCAGGTCCTCGCGGGCATCGTCGAGGTGGTCGGCGACCTCGGGCAGCCTGTCTTCGGTGTACTCCAGGAGCCGGTCGAACTGCTCATGCACCGCGGTGGCGGTGGGCTGGTCGTAGACGCTGTGCAGCATGGCTTTCACGGCCGGCCACATGCTCTTGGGGCAGGTGGCCATGAGGTTGGCGGCGTAGTGGGTGCGGCAGCGCTGCCAGGCGGCGCCGGGCAGGTTCGCCGCGATCGCCTCGACCAGTCCGGCGTGGGCATCGGAGGTCACCAACCGGACTCCGTCCAGGCCGCGGGCCACCAGGTCGGCGAAGAAGGTGTTCCATGAGGCCTTGGTCTCACTGGTGGCCACCTGCATCCCGAGGACTTCGCGGTGGCCGTCGCCGTTGACGCCGGTGGCCAGCAGCACTGAAGCCTTGACGACCTGCTTGTTCTCGCGGACCTTGATCGTCAACGCATCGGCGGTGACGAAGGTGAACGGGCCGGCCTCGTCCAGGCGGCGGTGTCGGAAGGCGGCGACCTGCTCGTCCAGTTCGGTGGCCATGCGGGAGACCTGGGATTTGGACAGTGAGTCGATGCCCAGCGTCTTGACCAGTTTGTCCATCCGGCGGGTCGATACTCCGGCAAGGTAGCAGTCCGCCACGACGGTGATCAGGGCGGATTCGGCCCGCTTGCGGCGCTCGAGCAGCCACTCGGGGAAGTACGAACCCGAGCGCAGTTTCGGGACGGCGACATCGACGGTTCCGACGCGGGTATCCAGGGGCCGGTGGCGGTAGCCGTTTCGGTAGTTGGTGCGCTCAGCCGAGCGGGCGTTCCACTCGGCGCCGCAGACAGCGTCGGCATCGGCGGAAAGCAGGGCGTTGATGATGGTTTGCAGCAGCTCGCGCATCAGATCCGGTGACGCGTCGGCGAGGGCTTGGCCAAGCAGGCCTGCAGGGTCGACAATATGAGGTGCGGTCATCGTGATGACTCCGTTCGAGGATTCTTTAGACGGTTG
>NZ_JBPSDN010000084.1:0-1365 GCF_052036135.1 Gordonia marina | reverse complement strand
TGAACCGCACTGGGTCTGGTGGAGGCTCTGGTCATTTGATTTCAACCAGGGCCTGGGTGCCCTGCTGGGTAGCGTAGAACCTCCCTTCGAACTCGGTGGGCGGGAGGTCGTCGAGGTAGCCGTGTAGCCGCTGGTGGTTGTGCCAGTGGACCCAGCCGAGGGTGGCGAGTTCGACGTCCTCGACGGTGCGCCACGGCCCTGGACGTGCCGGGCCACGGATGAGTTCGGCCTTGTAGTAGCCGTTCACCGTCTCGGCCAGGGCATTGTCATACGAATCCCCGACGGTCCCGATCGAGGGGACCGCGCCGATCTCAGCGAGCCGCTCGCCGTAGCGCAGGCTCGTGAATTGACTGCCCGCATCGCTGTGACACCGCAGGCCCTCAAGCTGGGTCCCGCGGGACCAGCGGGCCATCTCGATCGCGTCGAGCACCATCTCGGTGCGCATGTGGCTCGCGACTTGCCACCCCACGATCATCCGGCTGAAGGCGTCGACAATGAAGCACACGTAGGCGATCCCGGCGAACGTCGGCACGAACGTCAGATCGGTGACCCAAAGTTCGTTCGGCCTGGTCGCGGTGAAGTTCCGCTTCACCAGGTCCGGATGCCGTGCGGCGGTGTTGTCACGCTTGGTCGTCCGCACCCGCTTCGTGCGCACGACGCCTTCGATGCCCTCGGCGCGCATCAGCCGAGCGGTCTGGTCGCGGCCGACATCGTGACCGGCACGCCTCGCGGCCTTCCACAGCTTCCGCGCGCCGTAGACCCGGTAGTTGGCCTCCCACAGTGCACGCAGCGCCGGCCGCAGCTCGGCGTCGCGCTGCGCGCGTGCTGACGGCTCGCGGGACCGGGCGGCGTAGTAGGTGCTCGGAGCCACCTGCAGCCCCGCCTTGGACAGTGTGGCGCAGATGGACTCGACTCCGAACTTCTTGCCCTCGACGATCTCGTCGCGGTTGGCGTCGATGAACGCGACTACTTCTTGTGTTGGCGGTCGAGTTCCGCCCCGAAGAAAGATGCCGCTCGCTTGAGAATCTCGTTGGCTCGTTTGAGCTCGCGGTTCTCCTGCTCCAGTTCGCGGATCCGCCTTGCCTCCGCAGTGCTCACCCCAGGCGCGTGGCCCTCGTCGATGTCGGCCTGCTTGACCCACTGACGCACCGACTCGACTCCGTAGCCCAACTGGGACGCGACCCGCTGGACCGTCCCGTGCTCGGTCCCCAACTCTGCGCGCAGCGTGCGGACCATCCGGACCGCCGCCACCTTCTCCTCCGGGCTGTAGCGCCGCGTCTGCGGCTTCCCGGGAACCTGTTCCTTCGGCATGTACTCATCCTCGTTTCCAAGGTCACGAGCCTCCAAAGAACCCAGTGCGGTTCA
>NZ_JBPSDN010000083.1:0-1382 GCF_052036135.1 Gordonia marina | reverse complement strand
TGAAGCGCCCCGGGTTTGGTGGAGGCTCGGTTATCTGGAACCGGTTCCGATCGGAACCTGGTCTTCAGGGTAGCGGGCGACCTCGTGGGATGCCCAATGGGTGGTCTCGAACTCGACGGGCGGGACGTGCCCGATCTCGCCATGCAGGCGTCGGTGGTTGAACCAGTCGACGTATTCAGCGACGGCGATCTCGAGATCCTTGATCGACGCCCAGCCGCCTTTCGGGCGCATGGCCGGGTTGCGGATGCACTCGGCCTTGAACAGCGAGTTGAACGCCTCGGCCATGGCGTTGTCGTAGCTGTCGCCGACCGTCCCGACCGACGCGACGGCGTCGGCTTCGGCGAGCCGCTCGGTGTAGCGAATCGCTCGATACTGGACTCCGGCATCCGAGTGGTGGATCAGGCCGGTGGTGTCCTGGCCTGCGCGGCGGCGTTCCCAGAGGCCCATGTCGAGCGCGTCGAGGGCGAGGTCTGTGCGCAGGCTCGTGGAGACCTGCCAGCCGACGACGCGGCGACTGAACACGTCGAGGACGAACGCGGCGTAGACCCATCCGGCATGGGTGCGGATGTAGGTCAGGTCCGCGACCCAGAGCTGGTTCGGCGCTGTCGCGGTGAAGGCACGCTTGACCAGGTCCGCGGGCCGCGCGGTCTCGGCGCCTTCCCCGAACGTGGTCGTGCGGGTCTTGTCGCGCCGGATGCCCTGGATGCCCGCCGCGCGCATCAGCCGTTCGACCGTGCAGCGCGCGACAGCGACGCCTTCGCGGTTGAGTGCGGCGTGGATCTTCCGCGCGCCGTAGACGCCGAGGTTGTCCTTGTGGACGACCCGGATATCCTCGGTCAGCTCTGCGTCGCGCTGCGCCCTGGCCGACGGTGGGCGCGTCTTGGCAGCGTAGTAGGTGCTCGGGGCGATCTGGGTGCCCGCGTCGGTGAGGACGCGGCAGATCGGCTCGACCCCGAACCGGTCGCGGTGCCCGTCGATGTACTCGACGAGCACCGCGGTGGGAACCTCGGTTACTTCAGCTTGCGGTCGAGCTCCGCGGCGGCGAAAAAAGCCGACGCCGTCTTCAGGATCTCGTTCGCCCGCCGCAGCTCCCGGACCTCACGCTCGAGCTCGACGATCCGCTGCGCTTCGGCGGTCGTCGTCCCCGGCGCCTGGCCGGCGTCGATCTCGGCCTGCTTCACCCAGCCGCGCAACGTCTCCGCGTTGATGCCGAGCTGCTCCGCGATGCGCTGCAGCGCACCCGCCTTCCGCGCCGGGTCCTGCCGGGCCTCGACCGCCAGCCGCGTCGCACGCTCACGCAACTCGTCCGGGTACTTCCGTGGTGCTGCCATGACTCTCATCCTCCGTGAGTTGAGAACCTCCACTGAACCCGGGGCGCTTCA
>NZ_JBPSDN010000082.1:0-1452 GCF_052036135.1 Gordonia marina | reverse complement strand
GGGGGGTGTCCCTATGACACTTGTCAAGCCGCGGCGGGTACGGGTGCTCGGTAGGGTTCGCGGTTCTTGATCATGGCGTAGAGGACGTCGCAGCGGCGGCGGGCGAGGCAGATGAGTGCGGCGTTGTGTTTCTTGCCTTCGGCGCGTTTGCGGTCGTAGTAGGTGCGGCTGGTCGGGTCGTGCAGGGCGGCGAACGCGGAGAGGAACAGGGCTCGTTTCAGCTTGCGGTTCCCGGCGCGTGCGGGGTGCTCGCCCTTGATGGAGGTACCCGAGATTCGGGAGATGGGGGCGATCGCTGCGTAGGCGGCGAGGTGCCCGGCGGAGGGGAAGGCGCTGGCGTCGCCGACTTCGAGGAGGATGCGGGCGCCGGTCCTGACGCCGATGCCTGGCATCGAGGTCAGGACCGCGGCAAGAGGGTGCGCGGCGAACATCTCCTCGATCGTGGTTTCGAGTGAATGGCGTTGCCGCAGAGTCACTTTCAATGATTCGGCGAGTTTGGGCAGCACTGCTTCGGCGGCGGTGGTTCCGGGGACGACGACCGTTTGTTCGTCGAGGGCGGCGAAGATCTCGTCGGTCAGACGGGTTCCGATCCGGGGTGCGTGCTTCTTTGCCACGGTGCTCACGCGGCGTCGGCCGGCGGTGCGAATCCCGACTGGTCCACCGAATCGGGAGAGGATTTCCAGGACTGCGGGGTGGGTGATGTTCTCGCCCAGCACGCGTTCGAGGGCCGGGTGAAGGCCGGTGAGCAGGCCGCGGATGCGGTTGCTGGTGCGGGTCGCTTCAGCGGCCAGGTCGTCGTCGTAGCCGACGATCACGTCGAGCTCGGCCAACGTGTCATCACCCAGGTCGACCCGGCGCAAGGTGTGCGGCATCGTGCGTGCGACGTCAGCGATGACGAAGGCGTCGCGGGCATCGGTTTTGGCTTGGCCGGGGTAGAGGTCGGCGGCGCGGCGCATCGTCAGGCCGGGAAGGTAGGCGACGGTGTGCCCGCAGGCCCGGGCGACGGTGACCGGCAGGGCCCCGATGGTGTTGGGCTGATCGACGATCACGAGCAGTTCACCGCGTTTGGCCAATGCCGCGAAGACGGCTCTGAGTCGGGCTTCGTCGTTGGGGAGGACCTTGTCGTAGATGCGTGCGCCTTGCGGGTCGAGCCCGATGGCGTAGTGCCCGGATTTTCCCACGTCAATGCCGCAATAGACGGCGTACTCGGTCATGTCGATCGACCTCGATTCGGTGTTGAATCGGGCGGTCGCCGATCTGACGTCAATGTTCGGCACCCACGTTACGAAGAGACCTTGCTCGAAGAGTGGTCCTGTCCCTATCAGCGATTCATCGACGTCCACCACGTCCGGCGACATCACCCCCCGGATCATGCGTGAGACAGGGGCGCTCAGTCATACCGGACCTGGCGACCGCAGCTCCTCGGTGAAGAGCTACCTAGAAGGTAACGGG
>NZ_JBPSDN010000081.1:0-1481 GCF_052036135.1 Gordonia marina | reverse complement strand
CAACCCCTCCGCCTTGTGCAGCCGACGGATCTCGGCCCAGTCTTCCACTGAAATCATCCCTCCAGAATGACGAGGGGGGTCAACTTTCACCCGTCGTCTGGGGGTCAGTATTCACGCGTCGTCGACACCGGGTCGTCCATACCGATCGGGCGGAGCTCCCTGATGGTCGCCCTTCGACTGCGTGTCGTCGCTTCGCTCCGCCACGCACGTTCAGGACCTGAGGAGTCGAGACCATTGCCGGTATCCGGAGGTGGTCTCGGCCGGATAGGAGTCATCCGGCGCCGAGTTCTCGCCCCGTTCGCCCGATTCCTCGCTCTCGCCCTCACTGCTGAGGGGGCGAGACCGAGGAATGGGTGCCGGGCACCCTTGGCACGCGGGCGACACTCCAGATTCCGGCGGGGGCGCCTCACGACGGTCGCCGTGCGGGTGCGGGTCCTCACGTCCACCTGGCATGCTCGGCTCCCTCGGAGCCGAACCACTCGTGCGGGTCGAGGGAGGCTCCTGGTGGTCGAGTGGAGTCGAGGTCACCTCATGTCCGGAGGCGGCGCCGACTGGTTCGAGGTCGCTCGGCGCCGAGTTCTCTCGGTTCCCCGCTTTCGCCCACTGCTGAGGGTGCAAGACCGGGGAATGAGTGCCGGACACCCCTGGTACGGAGGCGACATCCATCGTCCCGGTCGTTGGAGGCTCATGGTGGCCGAGTCGAGTCGAGGTCAACTCATGTCCGGGAGTCGCGGCGGCCGGCCAGGGGCCGCTCGGCGTTGAGTTGGCGCATTCTTCGCCCCGCGGTTCGGTCTGGCTCTTATCGGTGAGGTGCGCGGACGGCGATAGGTCCCGGACATCCCTCGTGTGGGACGGGTATGGGGGTCTCGACCTCGCGGGTCCTGAGCATGCGGGGCGACGACACCGCGGCCGGACGGTTGCCGTCAGGGTGCGAGCCCGGCCGTCATCGGGGTGTTCGGTCGTCGTCGGTTTCGGTCGTGGTCGGTGGTTGGTGTGGTTGTTGGCCCGGGGATGCGGGAAGGCCCCGAACCATGACTGGTTCGGGGCCTTCCCTTGAGGTTGTGTTCGGCGGTGTCCTACTCTCCCACACTGACTAAAGTGCAGTACCATCGGCGCTGGAGGGCTTAGCTTCCGGGTTCGGAATGGAGCCGGGCGTTTCCCCTCCGCTATAGCCGCCGTAACAATATGAAACTGTCACACAACATTACTGCCGCGTGTTGTTTCAGAAGTACATAGTGGATGCGGTCACATCAAACAATTGGTGTTTGGGTGTTGTTGGTAAGTCCTCGGCCGATTAGTACCAGTCACCTGAACACATTACTGTGCTTACAGTTCTGGCCTATCAACCCCATCATCTGTAGGGGGCCTTACCCCACCACAAGGGTGGGTGAGAAACCTCATCTTGGAACAGGCTTCCCGCTTAGATGCTTTCAGCGGTTATCCCTTCCGAACGTAGCTAACCAGCAGTGCTCCTGGCGGAA
>NZ_JBPSDN010000080.1:0-1789 GCF_052036135.1 Gordonia marina | reverse complement strand
CAAACCTTCCGGGCTCCGTAGACGCCGTAGTTCTCGGCATGAACCTTGGCCACCTTCGGCCTCAACTCCTCATCCCGCACTTCACGCTTGGACGGCTTGTGGGAGCGGTGCTCGTAGTAGGTCGCGGGGGCGATCTTGGCGCCCAGCTCGGTGAGCTGGTCACAGATCGACTCGACACCCCATCGCAGACCTTCCTCGTGCTGGTCACCGACGTGCTCGTCGATATACCGCACGATCAGCGCTGTGGCCGGTCGAGTTCGGCCGCGAAGAAAGCCGATGCGCTCTTGAGGATCGCGTTGGCCCGCTTGAGCTCGGCATTCTCGCGCTTCAACCGCTTCAGCTCCGCTGACTCCTCACTCGTCGTCCCAACCCGCTGCCCGGCATCAACCTCGGCCTGACGACACCACTTCCTCACCGTCTCAGGCGTCCCGATCCCGAGCAGCGTCGCGACCTGCCTCATCGCCGCCCAGTCCGACTCGTGGTCGGCCCGGATCTCGCCAACCATCCTGACCGCCCGCTCACGCAGCTCGGCCGTGTACCTCTTCGACGTACTCCCTGCCATGACTCCATCCTTCCCAAGGAACGGAGTCTCCGGACATGCCGGGGCGGTTCAAAGCGCGCCGGAATTTGCGGCTTCGGAATTGAGACCCCCTGTCCGAATGCACCACACAGCCGGCGACATCGCCGCGCATCGCGACGGCGTTCTCGAGCGCTCGGACGGCCAATCGGGACCTCATCCGAGAGTCGATCGAGTACCCGACGATCCGGCCACTGAACGCGTCCTTGATCGCGCAGAGGTACAGCTTGCCCTCCGCGGTCGGGTGCTCGGTGATGTCGGTCAGCCACAGCTGGTTCGGTGCGTCCGCGGCGAACACGTGCCGTGTCCGGCCGTGCTCGTCGACGACGGCGCAGAGGTCGTCGTGCACGGGCGGGCCGGGCTTGCGAGCCTTGCTGCGCTTGGGTTTGCCGAACGCGCTGAACCAGCCGTTCGTCGAGGCGATACGCCACGCAGTCCGGTCCGCCATCGCCTCGCCGTTGCCGCGGGCCTCGTCGGCCAGGAGCCGGTGCCCGAACTCAGGGTCGTCCCGGTGGGCGTCGAACAGAGCGTTCGCGCGATAGGCCTGCACCACCTCGCTCGGGGTGATGGGGTTGGCCAGCCACCGGTAGTAGGGCTGGCGGGAGAGCTTCAATACCCGACACGTCACCGTCACAGGAACCCCTGCGGCGGCGAGCTCGGTCACGAGCGGGTAGAGCCTTTTCCCGGCAGATTCGCCTGCGACAGATACGCCGCCGCACGGCGCAGCACCTCGTTCTCCTGCTCGAGGAGCCGGTTCCGTCGGCGCAGCTCACGGATCTCCGCGGACTCGGTCCGAGACTGACCCGGCCTGGCGCCCTCATCGATCTCGGCTCGACGCAACCACTTCTGCAACGTCATCGGATGGACCCCGAAGTCTTTCGCGATCTGCTCGATCGTCACTCCAGGTTCACGGTTCTGAGCGACGCGAACCACGTCGTCACGAAACTCGGACGGGTAGGGCTTGGGCACGATGGCCATCCTTCCAGGCCCACCCTCCCAGGCAAGCCAGATCAGATGTCACCTATCCGTGCAGCAGTCCCGTCTTCACTTCACCTCAGATGTTCACAACGTGTCGGGGAAGTACATCTAGGCCAGGAACGATGACAATACAGTCTGATGTCAGCGAGGCTAGCGTGGATCACGATAGCGACCTGCCCGGAGCGTCACGAACCTCTTCCGAGTCGCCGACGGAGAAGGGTGGCGGTTCGGTGC
>NZ_JBPSDN010000007.1:80070-185125 GCF_052036135.1 Gordonia marina | reverse complement strand
GCCACTCGAGTACCCCCGAAGGAGCCTTTCCGTTCGACTTGCATGTGTTAAGCACGCCGCCAGCGTTCGTCCTGAGCCAGGATCAAACTCTCCAAACAAAAATCAGAGAAAAGACCTGACCAAAAAATAATCCAAAAAAATAAGAAATTGACTGGCAAAAAATTCGTCTTGTCAATGACAGACTCCTCAAGCACCAATCAATCACTGGCACAAGAAAATCCATCACACACTATCGAGTTCTCAAAAAACACACACCCATTGACACCACACAACCACAGTCATGCGAACTTCAATGAGCAGAGCGCCGCCCGGCAAGCGGGCAACTGTTCCAGACTAGCGTCTGAACCTCTTCGCCGTCAAGTCGCTCGGATCGGATTTCTCAAATCCCTTGCGCCGGCGGCCCGACCTAAGTTACACGCAGACGTGCACCTTCACAAATTCGCTGGTCAGGCGCCGATACGTGCGCCGGCGAAGGTCTTCTTACCGCGACGCAGCACCAGCCAGCGGCCGTGCAGGAGGTCGCCGGCACCGGGCGTCCAGTCCGCGTCGGTCACCTTGGCGTTGTTGACGTAGGCACCGCCTTCGTCGATCGCGCGCCGGGCGGCCTTGTTGCTGTCGGCGAGGCCGGAGTCGACCAGCAGCTCGACGATCGTCGGTTGCGCGCCGGCCGGGTACTCGGCGACGCCGGTCTCCCCCAGCGCCGCGGCGAGGGTCGCCTCATCGAGGCCGTCGAGCTCGGCACGCCCGAACAGCGCCTGGCTGGCGAGCTGCGCGGCCGCGGTGTGCTCCGGTCCGTGGATGAGATTCGTCATCTCCTCGGCGAGACGCTTCTGGGCGGTCCGCAGGAACGGCTTCTCCGCGGTGATCGCGGCGAGTTCGTCGATCTCGTCCCGAGTGAGGAAGGTGAACCACTTCAGATACTTCACGACATCGGCATCCGCCGTGTTCACGAAGTACTGGTACCAGGCGTACGGCGAGGTCAGCTCCGGATCGAGCCAGAGGCTGCCCCCGCCGGTCGACTTGCCGAACTTCTTGCCGTCGGCCGAGGTCACCAGGGGGACGGTGAGCGCATGGGCGGTGGCGCCCTCCACCTTGCGGATCAGGTCGACGCCGCCGATGATGTTGCCCCACTGATCGGAGCCGCCGACCTGCAGCACACAGCCGTACCGCCGGTACAGCTCCAGGAAGTCGTTCGACTGGAGCAGCAGGTAGCTGAACTCGGTGTAGCTGATGCCGTCGGTCTCCAGCCTGCGCTTCACGGTCTCCCGCGCCAGCATCACGTTGACCGAGAAGTTCTTCCCGAGATCACGCAGAAAGTCGATCGCCGACAGTTCCCGCGTCCAGTCCAGGTTGTTGACCAGCACCGCGCTGTTACTCGTCGGCCCGCTCGCTTCGCTCCCGGCGCCGGTCGGCGAGTCGTCGATCTCGACGAAACGCTGAAGCTGCCCGACGATCCGGTCGGCCCAGCCGGCCACCGTGTCGGTCGAGTTCATGGTGCGCTCACCGACGTCGCGCGGATCACCGATCAGACCGGTCGCCCCACCGGCCAGTACGACCGGCCGGTGCCCGGCGAGCTGGAATCGGCGCAGGGTCAGCAACGGCACCAGGTGTCCGGCGTGCAGGCTCGACGCCGTCGGGTCGAAGCCCGCGTACAGCGAGATCGGTCCCTCGGCGAGCGTCCGCGCGAGCGTCGCATCATCGGTCGTCTGGCCGATCAGCCCGCGCCACGTGAGTTCGCTGAGGATGTCCGACTGTTCCGAGTCGGTCACTTCGCCTCTCCGACCAGCAGACGATGCTCGTCGTCGCCGACCTTGCGGGCGTCGGCGATCAGCATGTTCGGGATGCCGAGTTCGTCGATGGCATACGCCACCCGCAGCCGGGGGTTATACAGCTCGTCGCCCGCATCGATCAGTTCGCCGAGATCCTGCGGGCACACCAGGCGCGCCCGCACGATCGGATCGAGCTGCTCTGCTCGTGACGTCATTCGTCCTCACTTTCGCCGGAGCCCAGGCTACTCGGCACGCTCACGACCGGTTGCGGGCCGGTCGCCGTCTCGCCCGACGGCCGCCGGGCGGCCGGGGCCCGGGTCGGCACCGACCAGTCGATCGACGCGGCAGCCGTCTTGGTGTAGCGGCGGTAACGTCCGCCCGGATCGCGATACCAGACCTTCGGACCGGGCTTCGGCACACCTCGCCGGACCAGCGCCGAGCCGAGCGGCCGGTACGACTCGCTGACCGGGATCTCGCTGACGATGCTGATCAGGTGCGGACGTTCGTGCGCTTCCAGTTCGCCGAGCGCGACCCGCAGCTGGGTCGGGGTGACCGACGAGGCTCCGTCGTGCAGGCTGAGCGCGGCGACGGCGACCTGGCTGCCGGGCTCCCCCACCCCGAAGACCACCACCTCGTCGATGCCCGCGACCCGGGACAGCGCCTGCCGGATCGGCTCGGGATACACCACACCGTCGCTGGTCTGGATCACCCCGGACGCCGAGCTGACGAACCACAGGTCGCCGTCCTGGTCTTGCCGGAACAGCAGACCGGACACCTCCCAGCGATCGTGCGGGCGGAAGACGTCACGCAGGACGCGCCCGCTCGCCTCGTAGCGCTGGCCGGCGTGCGCCATCAGCATCCCGACCTCGCCGGCCTCGGCGCGCCGGATGAAGCCGGAGTCCCGGTCGATCGCGAGCTGACCCACGTCAGCGCGATAAGCGGCGAGTTCGACGGCGTTGGTCTCCGGCAGCGGCCGGCCCATCGACCCGATCTTGCTGCCGTCGATGTTCGCCAGGATCGCCGAGCCGTCGGCGGTGGCGAAGAACTCCAGCACCTTGGCCTTGGGCAGCTTCTCGTCGATCTCGGCCCACAGTCCGGTCGGCAACCCCGAACCCATGAACAGCCGGACGCTGCTCAGCTGCGCGGGATCGAAGCCGGGGGCGTCGACCACCTCGCTGAGCATCGACCACGTGTAGGACACCACCGTGACGCCGTAGCGGCGCACCTCGGTGTGGAAGCGCTCGGCGTCGAGCCCGGTCGACAGGGCGATCCGCGACCTGCCGGCGACGGTGGCGCCGAGGGTGGTGAGCAGGCCGGATGCGTGGTGCAGGGGCGGCAGGCAGTACACGGTGTCGTAGCTGGTGAGACCGGCCGCGGCCGCCGCGCCGAACGCGGACATCGCGAAGCGGTGGTTGGTCACCGCCCAGCGGGTCAGCCGGCCTTCCACGCGGCTGTACAGGATGAACGCCAGGTCACCGGCGAGTCCCGGATCGGGCCGGTACCACGCGGGCATCCGCACCTTCTCCGGATCGATCCGCTCCATGTCGACGACGGTCGCGCCATCGGCGCGATCGATGACGCGCTGGTCACCGCCGCCGAGCACCAGGACGCGGTCGCTGACCGTCGAGGCGATCTCCAGATGATCGGGGTCGGTGACGATCACGCGGGCCTCCGCGACGGCGACCATCTCGCCAAGATCGTCGGCGCCCGCCGCCAGCAGCACGGCGACC
Organism: Gordonia marina; assembly: GCF_052036135.1. Classification (NCBI taxonomy): domain Bacteria; kingdom Bacillati; phylum Actinomycetota; class Actinomycetes; order Mycobacteriales; family Gordoniaceae; genus Gordonia; species Gordonia marina. The sequence continues at coordinate 181,626 of NZ_JBPSDN010000007.1, read as the reverse complement.
GCACCCAGCCGCGAGAGGGCCGCGACCGCGACCAGGGCACTGGGCCGCGGATCCATCATCACGCCGATGTGCTCACCCGGCCGGACACCGCACTCGATCAGGCCCGCGACGACGTTGTCGATACGGGTGTTGACCTGCTCGTGGGTCAGCACCCGGTTCTCGAAGAGGAAGAGTTCGGCCTGCGGGCTGCGCTTGTTGTTCTCGCTCATCAGCTTGCCGAGCGAGATGCGCGTCGACGGCTGGATCTGACCGAGGCGGAACAGGCGCGGGACCGTGCGCACCGATTCGCTGGCCACCGCGCGGGCCGTCCGCTGCAGCGAATCCGCGGCGTCGAGCACTTCCTTGCCGATCACCGCACCCGCACCGGCCACCTGGCCGACGCCGTAGGTGAGCCGGTTGGTCCAGCTGATCCCCGATCCGTGCCCCGCGCGGTCCCGGCTCATCGGCGCCACATGCTCGGGCCGTTCGCCCGCGCCGTCGCGCCACCGGATCCACTCGGCGGTGGTCGGCCACGACAGCCGGCCCGCGGTGGAACCGACGACGAGGCCGAAGTGCCCGGCCGGGATCACCGTCTCGTACACGTCGGCGTCCGGTGCGGCGTCGACGATGCCGCGCACCGCGACCGGCTGGCCGATGTCGTCGGTCTCGCCGACGAACGCGAGCACCGGGCTGGTGATCTCGGTCAGCGACACGATGTCGCCGTCGATCACGAAGCCGCCGGACACCATGCGGTTGTGCGCGACGAACTGCCGGAGCAGTTCGGCGACGGCCGGGCCCGACCACGCGACCCAGCCCTCCTGTTCGATGAACCGGCGCTGGTCCTCCCGCGGCAGCAGAGCGTCGCGGTCGTGCAGCTTGCGCATGAAGTCGATGCGGCTGCGCGCGGTCTTCACCGGATCGGCGAGCTGGAATCCGGTGCGCGCCAGCCACCCGGGGATCCACAGGTGGCTGAACACCTTGTCGGCCAGCAGTTCGGCACCGGGCACGGCGAGGTTCGCCGGCAGCCCGAGCGGCAGCGCGGCGAGTACGTCGACCGGACTGCCCCAGGTGATCAGGCTGGCGATGCCCTCGGACCGGCGATACGCGGCGGTCTGGTACGCGAACATGCCGCCCTGGGAGTATCCGGCGAGGTGGACGTCGCGCCCGACCACCGCGTGCACCAGGTCGACGACGCGGCTGACCGCGAGGATGTGGTCGGTGAGGGTGCGCTCCATGCCGCCCTCTTCGTGGTCCGGGGACCCGAAGTCGATGACCCACGGAATGATTCCGTGCTCGTGCAGGATCGACACGGCGCCGTTGTGTTCGGTGACGTCGTAGACGTTGGCCGAGACCATCATCGGCGGAATCAGGATGATGTGCGAGCAGCCGTCGCCGGGGTCGTCCGGGAAGTACCGGCGCAGCCGGTACATTTTCTCGGTCTCGACGACGCGATACGGCGCCGGCTCGGTGCCGGTCTCGAACCCGCCGACCCGGATCACCTCGAGGCCGTTCTGGGCCGTGGCGACGATGCGCCCGACCGCCCCTCCGATGTTGGGCAGACCTACCACTGCGACACCCCTCTTCCGCGCACGATATGCCCAACTCTAAAGGATCGGCCGCGGTCTCCCTACCCGGGAGTCAGGTCACGCCGGAGGTCTCAGGCGAGCGCGGCACGCAGGTCGGCGATCGTGCTGCCCGCGACGTCGATCTGCCGCTGCACCTGCGACGACGACGTGCCGCCGAGCGCGTTGCGCGACTCGATCGACCCGGTGACGGTGAGCACCTCGCGCACCGCCGGAGTCAGCGCCGGGTGGATCGCGGTGAATTCGTCGTCGCTCAGGCCGTCCAGGCCGACGCCCTTGGTCTCGGCGGCACGCACGCAGGCGCCCGCCACCTCGTGCGCCACGCGGAACGGAATCCCCTGCCGCACAAGCCATTCGGCGATGTCGGTCGCGAGAGTGAAGCCGGCCGGGGCCAGCTCCGCCATGCGTTCCGGATGGAACTCGAGGGTCGCCACCAAACCGGTCATCGCCGGAAGCAGCAGATCGAGCTGGGCGACCGAGTCGAAGACCGGCTCCTTGTCCTCCTGCAGGTCGCGGTTGTACGCGAGCGGCTGCGCCTTGAGGGTGGCGAGCAGGCCGGACAGGTTGCCGATCAGGCGGCCGGCCTTGCCGCGCGCCAGTTCGGCCACATCCGGGTTCTTCTTCTGCGGCATGATCGAACTGCCGGTGGACCACGCATCGGCGAGCGTCACGTAGCCGAATTCCGGTGTGCTCCACAGGATCACGTCCTCGCCGAGCCGGGACATGTCGACCCCGATCATCGCCAGCACGAAGGCCGCTTCGGCGGCGAAGTCACGCGAGCTGGTGGCGTCGATCGAGTTGTCGGCGGCCTGGTCGAAGCCGAGATCCTCGGCGATGGCGGCGGGGTCGAGCCCGAGCGACGATCCGGCCAGCGCGCCGGAACCGTACGGTGACACGGCCAGCCGCCGGTCGGCGTCGACGATACGGGCGACGTCGCGCAGCAGCGGCTGGGCGTGCGCCATCAGGGTGTGACCGAGCAGAACCGGTTGCGCGGCCTGCAGGTGCGTCTTGCCGGGCATGACGACGCCCGGGTGCGCCGCGGCCTGGCCGACCAGCGCCTGTGCGAGGTCCAGGACGTCGGAGGCGACGCGGCGCAGGCTGTCGCGCAGCCACATGCGGAAGAGGGTGGCCACCTGGTCGTTCCGGGAGCGGCCGGCGCGCAGTCGCCCGCCGAGTTCCGGGCCCACACGTTCGATCAGGCCGCGTTCGAGCGCGCCGTGCACGTCCTCGTCGGACTCGGCGGCCACGAAAGCACCACTGACCACGTCGTCGGCCAGCCGGTCCAGGCCGACGAGCATCCCTTCGAGTTCCTCGTCGGTGAGCAGTCCGGCGCGCAGGAGCACGCGGGCGTGCGCTTTCGACGCCGCGATGTCGTAGGGGGCCAGCACCCAGTCGAAGTGGGTGGACTTGCTCAGCGCGGCCATCGCCTGCGCCGGGCCGTCGGCGAAGCGGCCGCCCCACAGGGCTCCGGTGTTCGTCGCGCCGGTGGTGTCGGTGTTCTCGGCCATTGCGTTGTACGTCCTCTTCAGGTGGTCAGGGTCGGTTGTCTGGGGCTTGGCTTCGACTCGGTCTCGGCTGGCGCCTCGACCGGCTCAGCCGGCGGTGGGCGAAGGTCACCCACGATGATCGAGCGGAGTCGAGATCACCCCACGCTGATCGAGCGGAGTCGAGATCAACACAGCACGACCGACCAGCACGGATGGTCTCGACTTCGCTCGACCATCATGGTGTCTCGACCGGCATGTGGGCTCACACCAGGCTTTCGATGCGGTCGGCGAGTTCGGCGCCGGTGACGGGTTCGCGGGCGAGGACGAAGACGGTGTCGTCGCCGGCGATGGTGCCGACCACGTCGGGCAGGCTGGCCCGGTCGAGGGCGCTCGCGAGGTACTGCGCGGCGCCGGGCGGCGTACGCAGGACCGCGGTGCCGCCCGAGGAGTCCGTGGAGACGAGCAGGTCGCCGAGCAGCCGGGACAGCCGGTCGGTGCCGCCCTCGACCGCGCGGACCGGGCTGCCGTCCTCGGGCACCACGTACACGCCCGCCCCGCCGTCGGGCGCCCGCAGCTTCACCGCGCCGAGTTCGTCGAGGTCGCGCGACAGGGTCGCCTGGGTGACGTCGATCCCCTGCTCGGCGAGCAGCTTGCTCAGTTCCACCTGGCTGCGGACCTGCCGGTGTGTGAGGATCTCGACGATCCGCGCCAGCCGCCCGGCCCGCGTCGCGGCGAGCCGGGCGTGGTCGTCGACGTGGTTCACGGCTGCTCCAGCAGCCAGGTGAGCAGTGCCTTCTGCGCGTGCAGGCGGTTCTCCGCCTCGTCGAACACCACGCTGGCCGGCCCGTCGATCACCTCGTCGGTGATCTCCTCACCGCGGTGCGCGGGCAGGCAGTGCAGCACGATCGCACCGGGTGCGGCCTGCGCCAGCAGTTCGTCGTTGATCTGGTACGGACGGAACGGCCCGACGCGGTCGAGTCCGTCGTCCTCCTGGCCCATCGACACCCAGGTGTCGGTGACCAGCACGTCGGCGCCGGCGGCCGCGGCGGCCGGATCGTCGATCACCGTCACGCTGCCGCCGGTCTGCGCGGCGCGATCGTGGACGGCCGCCAGGATCTCCGGGTCGGGGTCGAAGCCGTCCGGGCCGGAGAGGCGCACGTGCATACCGGCGGTGACGCCGCCCAGCGCCAGCGAGTGCGCCATGTTGTTGGCGGTATCGCCGAGGTAGGTCATGGTCAGCCCGGCCGGGGCGCCCTTGTGCTCGGTGATGGTGAGCAGGTCGGCCAGCACCTGGCACGGGTGGAAGCTGTCGGACAGCGCGTTGACCACCGGCACCGTGGCGTGGGCGGCCAGCTCGTCGAGCCGCTCCTGCCCGAAGGTCCGCCATACGACGGCGTCGACGAACCGAGACAGCACCCGGCCGGTGTCGGCGAGCGACTCGTCGCGCCCCATCTGCGTCTTGGTGCCGTCGACGACGACGGCGTGCCCGCCGAGCTGAGCGATGCCGACCTCGAAGGAGAACCGCGTCCGCGTCGAGTTCTTGTCGAAGATCACGCCGACGGCGCGCGGGCCGGCGAGCGGCTTGGGCCCGACCGGATCGGCCTTCAGTTCGGCCGCGAGGGCCAGCACGCGCGCTTGTTCGGCGGGCGTGAGGTCGTCGTCGCGGAGGAAGTGCCGGGTCATTTCTGGTCCTTCTGTGCGGCAGCGGTGTCGAGGATGTCCGGGAGGGCGGCGACGAAGGAGTCGGCCTGCTCCCGGGTGAGGATCAGCGGCGGGGCGAGGCGGATCACGTTCGGCGCCGGGGCGTTGATCAGGAAACCCCGCTCGCGCGCGGCGGCCTCGGCCTCGCGCGAGATGTCGTCGCGGAGCACCACGCCCAGGAGGAGGCCGTCGCCCCGGACCTCGACGATCTGCGGATGGTCCAGCGCCTCCATGGCGGCGGCCCAGTCCTTGCCGAGCGCGTCGACGTGGTCGATGAGGCCGTGGTCGTCGATGTATTTCAGCACGGTGAGCGCGGCGGCCGCGGCGGCGGGGTTGCCGCCGAACGTGGTGCCGTGCTGCCCCGGGCCGAACAGTCCGGCGGCCGGGCCGGTGGCGATGACGGCGCCGATCGGCAGCCCGCCGCCGAGGCCCTTGGCGAGCGTCATCACATCCGGCACGATCCCCGCGCGCTGGTGGGCGAACATGGTGCCGGTCCGGGCGATGCCGGTCTGTACCTCGTCGAGGATCAGCAGTGCGCCGCGCTCGGTGGTGATGCGCCGCGCCGCGGCCAGATAGCCCTCGTCGCGCGGGACGACGACACCGTTCTCCCCCTGGATCGGCTCCAGGATCACCGCGGCGGTCCGGTCGGTGACCGCGGCGTCGAGCGCGGCGATGTCGCCGTACGGCACGAACCCGACACCGGCGGGCATCGGCTCGAACGGACCACGTTTGGCCGGCTGCCCGGTCATCGCGAGCGCACCCATCGTGCGGCCGTGGAAGCCGCCCTCGGCGGCGACGATCTCCGGCCGGCCGGTGAGCCGGGCCAGTTTGAAGGCGGCCTCGTTGGCCTCGGTGCCCGAGTTGCAGAGGAAGACGCGCGAGTCGGGGACGCCGAAGGCATCGAGCAGCCGTTCGGCCAGTTCGACGACGATCGGCGAGATGTAGATGTTCGACACGTGGCCGAGGGTGCTCAGTTGCTCCGAGACCGCCTGCACGAGTTCAGGATTCGCATGCCCGAGCGCGTTGACGGCGATCCCGCCGAGCAGGTCCAGGTACTCGTTGCCGTCGGCGTCGTGCACGACGGCGCCCGCACCACGCACCAGCGCGATCTGCGGGGTGCCGTAGTTGTTCATCAGCGCGGTGGACCAGCGCTGTTGCAGCGGGGCGGTCATGACTTTCCTTTCGAAGCGAGAACCGTGGTGCCCGCGGTGGACGAGGTGAGCAGGGCGGCGAGTACGGCGTGCGGCTCGCGCCCGTCGATCACGTGGGCGGCACCGACGCCGCCCTCGACGGCGCGCAGGCACGCCTCCATCTTGGGGATCATCCCCGAGTCGAGCCGGGGCAGCAGTTCGGTGAGCGCGGCGGCGTCGATCTCCGAGGCCAGCGACGACCGGTCCGGCCAGTCGGTGTACAGCCCCTCGACGTCGGTCAGCATCACCAGGTGCTCGGCGCCCAGTGCCGCGGCGACGGCCCCGGCCGCGGTGTCGGCGTTGATGTTGTGCACCACCCCGTCGACATCGGGGGCGATGGTCGAGATCACCGGGATGCGGCCGGCGGCGATCAGGTCGTCGACCGCGGAGGTGTTGACCGCGGCGATGTCGCCGACCAGGCCGATGTCGACGGGCTCGCCGTCGACCAGCGCGGTGCGCCGGGTGGCGGTGAGGAGTTTGGCGTCCTCCCCGGTGAGGCCGACGGCGTAGGGGCCGTAGGCGTTGATCAGGCCGACCAGTTCGCGGCCGACCTGCCCGAACAGCACCATGCGGGCGATGTCCATCACCTCGGGGGTGGTGACGCGGAAGCCGCCGCGGAACTCCCCTTCCAGGCCGAGCCGCTTCAGCATGGCGGAGATCTGCGGGCCGCCGCCGTGCACGACGACCGGGTGGATGCCGCAGGCGCGCAGCAGCACCATGTCGGCCGCGAAGGCCGCTTTGAGACCGTCGTCGACCATGGCGTTGCCGCCGTACTTGACGACGACGCGGCGGCCGTGGAGGGCCTGGAGCGCGGGCAGCGATTCGGCGAGGATGGACGCTTTGTCGAGGGGGGTGGTCATGTCGTGTAGGCCGAGTTCTCTTCGACGTAGGCGTGGGACAGGTCGGTGGTGCGGACGGTCGCGCTCGCGTCGCCCAGGCCGAGGTCGGCGACCACCTCGATCAGGTCGCCGGACAGGTCGACGTCGCGGGCACCGGGCACCCCGGTGCCGTTCTCGCACACCGTCGAGCCGTTGAACGAGACGGTGATGGTGTCCGGGTCGATCGGCACGGTGACGGCGCCGATCGCCGCGAGGACGCGGCCCCAGTTGGGGTCGGAGCCGAACAGCGCGGTCTTGACCAGGGAGTCGCGGGCGACGGCGCGGGCGATGACGAGCGCGTCGTCCTCGGTGCGCGCACCCCGGACGGTGATCGCGCACCGCTTGGTGACGCCCTCGGCGTCGGCCTGCAACTGCGCGGCGAGGTCGTCGCACACGGCGAACACGGCGGCGTCGAGCTCGGCCTGGGTGATCTCGATCTGGCTGGCGCCCGAGGAGAGCAGCAGGACGGTGTCGTTGGTCGACATCGAGCCGTCGATGTCGAGCCGGTCGAAGGTGAGCGCGGTGGCCCGGCGCAGCGCGGTGTCGAGCATGTCGGGGGTGACCTTCGCGTCGGTGGTCAGCACCACGAGCATGGTGGCGAGCGACGGCGCCATCATGCCCGCGCCCTTGGCCATGCCGCCGACGTTCCACCGGCCCGGATGGTGCAGGGCGACCTGTTTGGGCACGGTGTCGGTGGTCATGATCGCGTACGCCGCGTCGGTGCCGCCTTCCAGGCCGCCGCCCATCTCATGGACGATCTCGGTGACCGCGGGCAGCAGCTTGTCCATCGGCAGTCGTTCGCCGATGATCCCGGTGGAGCACACCGCGACCTCGAACGCGCCGGTCTCGGTGCCCCAGTTCGACAGCGTCTCGGCGACCGCCTCGGCGGTGGCGTGCGTGTCCTGGAAGCCGCCGGGACCGGTGCAGGCGTTGGCGCCACCGGAGTTGAGGATCACCGCCCGCACCCGCCGGCTCTTCATGATCTCCTGGGTCCACAGCACGGGGGCGGCCTTCACCTGGTTGCGGGTGAAGACGGCGGCGGCACCGAGGTCGGGTCCCTCGTTGAAGACGAGGGCGACGTCGGACTTGCCGGACGGTTTGAGGCCCGCGGTGAGGCCTGCGGCCCGGAAGCCGAGCGGCGCGGTGACTCCCTGCCGCCGCATCATCCGCGCGCCGATCAGCTGATCGAGGTGCTCGTCGGGAAGGTTGGCGGTCACGGGGCGACTCCCACGGTGGTCAGTCCTTCGGTCTCGCCCCAGCCCAGGGCCAGGTTCATCGATTGCACGGCGGCGCCGCCGGTGCCCTTGGTCAGATTGTCCACGGCACCGATCGCCGTGAGGATACCGGTCCGCTCGTCGACGCCGAGGCCGATCTGGATCGCGTTGCTGCCGACCACCGCGCCGGTCTCCGGGAACTCTCCGGCCGGGAGCAGGTGAAGGAACGGCTCGTCGGCGCAGGCCGCTTCGTAGGCCGCCCGGACCCGGGCGAGATCGGTGCTCGCCGACAGCCGTGCGGTGCAGGTCGCGAGGATGCCCCGCGACATCGGTGCGAGGACCGGCGTGAACGACACCTCGACGGGCTGATCGGCCACCGCCGACAGCGCCTGGGTGATCTCCGGGGTGTGCCGGTGGGTTCCGCCGACCCCGTACGCCCGGGCCGACCCCATCACCTCGGAGGCGAGGAACGCCACCTTCGGGGCCTTCCCCGCACCCGACGTGCCGGTCACCGCGACCACCTGCACCCGGGGCTCGACCAGACCGGCGGCCAGGGCCGGAGCGAGGGTGAGGATGGAGACGGTCGGGAAGCAGCCCGGAACGGCGATCCGGCTCGCGCCGGACAGTTCCGTTCGCCCCCTGAGCCCCGTCGAAGGGTCGATCAGCAGTTCGGGCATCCCGTACGGCCAGGTCCCCGCGTGCTCGCCACCGTAGTAGTGGGCCCACTCGGCCGGGTCCTGCAGCCGGAAGTCGGCGCCGCAGTCGACGATCAGCGTGCTCGGCGGCAGGGCGTTCGCGATCTGCGCGGACTGACCGTGGGGCAGCCCGAGGAACACCACGTCGTGCCCGGCCAGTACCTCCGGTGTGGTGTCCTCCAGAACGCGGTCCGCCAGCGGCAGGAGGTGGCGATGGTGCTCCCCCAGCCGGGTCCCGGCGTTCCCGCCCGCCGTGAGGGCACCGATCTCGATCTCACCCGTGGCCAGGCGCGGGTGACCGCAGAGGAGCCGAAGAATCTCGCCTCCCGCGTAGCCACTGGCGCCCGCCACCGCAATCCGCGTTGTCATGGGATCATTATGCACGAGACTGCAATTTAATTCATCATCGGGTCGGCGGTCCGGCGCGTCTCGCCCCCTGACTCAGTGGGCATCGCCCACCCACGTCGTTGTCGCCCGCCCTGCCGAGTGGGCAACAACGAAGTCACGAGCACCGGTCCCGGTTTCGGCACCCGACGGACCACACCCGCTCAGCGGCGCAGTGTCAGCACCGCGATCTGCGGCGGCGCACCGACCCGGACCGGCGGGCCCCACGCACCCGCACCGCGCGACGTGAAGACCCGCACGTCACCGACATCGCCGAAACCCTCGACCACCGGTTGCTGCAGACCCACGAGATAGCCGAACGGCCACAACTGCCCGCCGTGGGTGTGCCCGGAGAGTTGCAGATCGACACCCCGACCCTGGACGTCCGTCGCCTGCCGCGGCTGGTGGGCGAGGTAGATCAAGACCCGGTTCGGGTCGTGCCCGGTCAGCGCCTTCGCCGGATCGGGAGCATATGGATCGGGCGCGGTGGCGTCGTAGACGCCGGCCAGATCGATCACGGCACCTTCGCGGTGCAGCTCGACGCGCTCGTTACGCAGCGGTCGCACACCGAGAGTCTGCCAGTAGTCGAGCCACGCCCCACCGTCTCCGGCGAGGTATTCGTGGTTCCCGGAAACGCCGAAGACGCCGAGCGGTGCGCGCAGGTCGCGCAGCGGGTGCAGATCGCGGCCCACCTCGGCGACCGTGCCATCGGCGAGGTCACCGCCCAGGATCACCACGTCCGGATGCGCGGCGTTGACCTCACGCACCACCCGCCGTGTGAACGACGCTCCCCGCGCGGGCCCGACGTGCAGGTCGGTGACCAACGCGATGCGCAGGCCGTCGAACGGCTGCGGCAGGCGGGCGATCCGTGCGGTCTCCTCGGTCGCGGTGACCCGGTTCGCCTCGGTGAGGCCGTACCCGACGATCACCGCCGAGGCCACCACGACCACGACCGTCGCGATCTGCAGCCAGCGCTGTGGACGGACCGGACGTCCTCGACCGCGCAGCCGGGAGACCGCGCGAATCGCCAGGGAGACGAGACCGAGAAGCAGGCTGCCGAGAATCAGATAGAAGACGACGGCCCACCAGGTGTACCCGGCGAAGCCGACCGGCCGCGCCCACGCCGGATCGAGCACACCCATGCCGACCAGAAAGGCGCAGACCCCCAGGACCATGCCGATGAGCAGGACCGTGTCGGCCACCATCGCCCAGCGGCCGGAGATCCCGGTGGCCACCACCAGCCGCCGATGCAGCCAGAAGGTCAGCGCGGCGACCACCGCGAGGGCGACGACGGCGACGATCCAGTACACGGCGGCCGATCAGGAGCGCATGCGGTCAGCGCAGGCGTGCGCCGACCACCCCGCCCGCGTGCTCGACCGCCGCGAGCTTGGCCGCGGTCGCCTCGTCCTCGGTGAGAGTGCGGTCGCCGGCCCGGAAGGTCAGCGCGAAGGTGAGCGACTTGTTGCCCTCGCCCACCTGCTCACCGGCGAAGACGTCGAACAGCGAGATCGACTCCAGGAGGTCGCCGGCGCCGGCGGCGAGCGCGTCCTGCACCCGCTGAGCCGGAACGTCCTGCGCCACTACGACATTCACGTCCTGCAGCACGGCGGGGAACGGCGAGACCGCCGGCGACGGCAGAACGGTCCGCAGCGGCAGTGCGTCGAGATCCAGCTCCAGGGCGCACAGGCGGGCCGGCAGTCCGGCACGTTCCAGGACCGCCGGGTGCAGCTCGCCCGCATGGCCGACGGCCACCCCGTCGACCTCCAGACGGGCACAGCGGCCGGGGTGGAACGGCGCGTACTGATCGGCGACCAGGGTCACCTCGATGCCCGCGGCGGCCGCGACGGTGCGGGCCGCCTCGAAGGCGTCGTACGCGTCGGCCGTCCGGCCCGGCCCCCACGGACCGGCGGGGTCGCGCAGCCCGGTGAGGACGGCGGCGACGTGCACTGGTTGTGCGGGCAGAGAGGCGTCGAGTGCGGTCAGCTCCTCGTCGGACGGGCGGCGGGTGACGTCGAGCGGTGGCACCACGGGCCCCCGCTCGCCGCCGAGCACCACCTGGCCGATCGTGTACAGCGACAGGTCGCGGTTGCCGCGCGCGATATTGCGGGCCGTCATCTCCAGGAGGCCCGGCAGCAGGGTGGTGTTCAGCTCCGGCCGGTCGGCTTCCAGCGGGTTGAGGACCTTCACGGTGTCGCGGCGCGGGTCGTCATCGGCCAGGCCCCAGGTGTCGAACACACCGGCCGGCATGAACGGATACGGCAGCACCTCGACGTAGCCGTCGGTGGCCAGGGCGATGCCGACGGCGCGGCGCCGGTGCTGGCGCGGAGTGAGGCCGGTGCCGCCGGGGGCGCTCGGCAACACCGCGGGGATGTCTTCCAGACCTTCCAGGCGCAGGACCTCCTCGACGAGGTCGGCGGGCTGCCGCAGGTCGGGACGCCACGACGGCGGGGTGACGCTCAGGGTGCCCGCGACGTCGTCGACCGCGGCGCCGACCTCGCGCAGTCGTGCGACGGTGGTGCCCGCGGGGTAGACGACGCCCGCGGTGCGGTCGGGCAGGTCGGCGTCGATCACGATCGCCGCGACCGGCGGCACCTCGGCACGCACGTCGGCGAGCGGGCCGGCGATCTCGCCGCCGGCGACCTCGGTGATCAGCGAGGCGGCCCGATCGGACGCGACCGCGGTGATCTCCGGATCCACCAGACGTTCGAAGCGCTTGGCGGCCTCGGAGCTGAGCTTGTGCCGCTTGCCGGTGCGGAAGACGCGGACCTGGTCGAAGTTCGCCGACTCCAGCAGGATGCGCGTGGTGCCGTCGGTGACCTCGGTCGCGGCGCCGCCCATCACGCCGGCCAGCGCGATCGGGCCGGAGTCGTCGGCGATCACCACGTCCTCGGGATCGAGGGTGCGTTCCACGCCGTCGAGGGTGGTCAGCTTCTCCCCCGCCCGTGCGGCCCGCACGACGACGGTGCCGGTCACCTTGTCGGCGTCGAACGCGTGCAGCGGCTGGCCGAGCTCGATCATCACGTAGTTGGTGACGTCCACGATGGCCGAGATCGGCCGGATCCCGGCGACCATCAGGCGCTTGGCGATCCACCACGGGGAGATCGCGGTGGCGTCGACGCCCTCGATCACGCGGGCGGTGTAGCGGGTGGCCTTGCCGTCGTCGTCGAGCCGCACCGGCCAGGACGCCGGCCCGGTGACTCCCTCGGCCGGCTCAGCGATCGACGGGACCGCCGCCGGGTCGGCGTAGTCGACGGCGAAGGCGCTGGCCAGTTCGCGGCCGAGGCCACGCATGGAGAACGCGTAGCCGCGGTCCGGGGTGACGTTGACGTCGATCGCGACGTCGTTCAGACCGAGTACCTCGTGCGCGTCGGCGCCGGGCTCGGCGGTCCCCGGCGCGAGGACCAGGATGCCGGCGTGGTCGGTGCCGATACCCAGTTCGGAGACCGAGCAGATCATGCCGTTGGAGACCCGGCCGTAGGTCTTCCGCGCGGCGATCTCGAAGTCACCGGGCAGCACGCAACCGGGAAGCGCCACGACCACCAGGTCGCCTTCGGCGAAGTTCCGGGCGCCGCAGACGATCTCCTGCAGCGTCGTGCCCGCGTCGGTGGCCTCGGCATCCCCCGTCGCTGCGCTCGCCCGGTCCCCGACGTCGACGCGGCAGAAACGGATGGGCTTCTTGAACTCGGTGAGTTCCTCGATCTCCGCGACCCGCCCGATCACCAGCGGACCGGTGACGGCCGGGAACGGTTCGACGTCCTCGATCTCGAATCCGACGCGGACGAAGCCGGCGTCGATCTGATCGGTCGACGCCGACCAGCCGGGAGCTCCGGCCTGCAGTGCTTCGGTCAGCCAGGACTGGGAGAGGCGCACGGGGAACTTCTTTCGCGTGAGTGCGGGGTGTGACGGTGTCTGCGGTGGGCCGGGGCTTAGAGCGCCGCGCCGAACGGGAGGGTGAAACGGATGTCGCCCTCCACCATGTCGCGCATGTCGGGCAGGTCGTTGCGGAACTGCAGGGTGCGTTCCAGCCCCATGCCGAACGCGAAGCCGGTGTACACGTCGGGGTCGATGCCGCTGGCGCGCAACACGTTCGGGTTGACCATGCCGCAGCCACCCCACTCGACCCAGCCGGCGCCGCCCTTCTTGCCCGGGAACCACACGTCGACCTCGGCGGAGGGCTCGGTGAACGGGAAGTAGCTGGCGCGCATGCGGGTGGTGGTGTCCGGGCCGAAGAGCGCCTTCGCGAAGGTCTCCAGGGTGCCGCGCAGGTTCGCCAAGGTCAGGCCCTTGTCGACGGCCAGGCCCTCGATCTGGTGGAAGACCGGGGTGTGCGTGGCGTCGAGTTCGTCGGTGCGGAACGTCCGGCCCGGGCAGGCGACGTAGATCGGCACCTCGCGGCTCAGCATGGATCGCACCTGGACCGGAGACGTATGCGTCCGCAGCACCTGCCGCGACCCCTCGGGAGCGATATAGAAGGTGTCCTGCATGGAGCGCGCCGGATGATCGGGCAGGAAGTTGAGCGCGTCGAAGTTGTGATGCTCGGTCTCCACCTCCGGGCCCTCGGCGATCTCCCAGCCCATGCCGATGAAGACGTCGGCGACCTGGTCGGCGATCACCGTGATCGGGTGGCGGGCGCCGGCCCGGCGTCGCGCCGCGGGCAGCGTGACATCGAGGGTCTCGGCGACCAGCACCGCGGCATCCCGCTCGGCGGTCAGTTCGGCGGTCCGCTCGTCGAGGGCGGCGGCGATCTGTCCCCGCACCTCGTTGACCAGCTTGCCCGCCGCCGAACGCTCCTGTTTGGGGAGCGCACCGAGGGCGCGTCGTGCCAGGGCGACCGGCGACTTGTCACCGACGTGCGCCACCTTGGTCTCGGCGAGCGCCGCGAGGTCCCGCGCATCGCCGAAGGCGGCGACCGCGGCGGTCACCGCGGCGGAAAGCTCCTCCGCGGACGGGAAACTGCTCTCAACGACATCGTCAGACACCGACGTGTTCTCCCTGGGCTCGACTGGCGAATATGCACCACAAGATTAGTCGACGCACCCGAACCCGCTGCCCGCGACCCGAAGGGGCAGGCGGCGGGCGGTCTTCTGCGCGACCAGCCGGGCACGGCGCGGACGGAAGTAGGCAGCACCGTCACGGGATGCTCCGCGCCGCCCTGCCGGGGTCGAGTCACACCCCGACGGGGGCCGCCTCTTCACGAACGGCCCGCCGCGGAGCCGGATCGAACAGCCGGTCCACCAACGCGCCGAAGACGAGTCCGATCACGAGCCAGATCAGCGTCTGGTTGAGCAGCGAGTACCACCGGAACTTCCACAGCACGTCGGCGTCGAACCCGGGATAGACGATCTGTCCGGGCGCGACGGTCCTGCCGTCGATGGTCAGCGGCGTGGACAGGATATTGGTGATCGGCTGCGGGGTCTCGGTGGCGGCCCGGGCGAAACCGAACTGGCCGCTGTGCGCCACGTTCGCCGACAGATCGCCCAGCGACGGCATCACGGCGAGCACGATCCCGAAGACCACCAGGAACCCGACGACGCTGACGATGATCGACGTGCCGCGCCCCAGCCGGGGCGTCAGCTTGACCGCCGCGTACACGGTCAGGCCGAGCAGGATCAGCGAGATGGCCACCATGCCCAGGTACAGGTGTCCACGGGCCTGGATGGTGAAGTCGTGACCGATGGCCGGCGGATTGGCCGGTACTTGACGAACGGCAGCAGGAATACGCCGAGGTAGCCGAAACCGGCGATCAGCCACGCCAGAGTGCGCGGACGGATCGAGAACCGGCCGTGCAGCACCACATACGCGACCGCCACGAGCGCACCCATGGCGATGGAGAACCCGATGATGCCGGTGGCGATCCCGACGGTCGACTGGATGGTCCGGCTGAAGATCTCCGGCCCGTCCGGTTCGACCGCCCGGCCGGCCGCCTGATTCAGCGCATGCAGGGCGTCGTCGCGCCCCGACTCGTAGTCGATGGCCTTGTTGATGACGGGTTCGGCGAAGACCTTGGCGAAGATGAAGCCCAGCACGCCCGCGATCAGACCGGCGAGCGCTCCGCGCCCGATGACACGGAGTTCCATGATGTCGGTCCCCGCTCAGTGGCAGGGGAAGCCGAGGAAGTGACGGGAGTCGTGCACCCATTCGTGCACGACCATCGTCTTGCCGAAGACCGACGTCATGCCCTCGTCGACACCGATGAAGTAGTACGCCAGCAGTGCGAGCAGCACCGTGATGCTCAGGATCAGGGCGACGCGTCCGGCCGACAGCGCCTCGGCGGAGATGCCGGCGCGCGGGTCGTGGGTCGAAACATGTGTGCTCATCGGGAGGGCCTCCTTCGGGGTGGTGCGCCCCGTCGTCGTCGGATGTCGAGCATGACGGCCGCGTATCTGACTCGATCCCCGGCCATCCGGTGATCTCACAGTGGCGCCACCGTCCCGGAGTCCCACCGGGTTCCGCTGGCCGTCGTACCTTCTCAAGCTGACCACCCGACATCGTCGCAGGTCAAGCCGGTGACCGATTTGCCACGAAGGTCGCATCCAGGGCGCGATCCACTCTCCCGGCACCGGGTAGATCTACGCATCGGGCACCCCGCAGGACTACTCGACTTGTCTCTTGGGGCCGCTGCAGCACGTTCGCGGGACCCCGATCACGGTAGGTTTGTCCCAAGCTTTGCCCCCGTCGCTCTCGCCCAGGAGGAATAGTGCCCGTCGCACCAGGTTCTGACATCGCCGGTTACCGGGTTGTCGCCCAGCTCGGGTCGGGCGCCATGGGCGACGTCTATCTGGTCGAGAACCCGCATCTGATGCGCCGGGAAGCGATGAAGGTGATCTCGGTCGGCGGGACCTCGAACCCCGACTTCCAGACGCGCTTCACCAACGAGGCCCGCACCGCGGCCGCCCTCGATCACCCGAGCATCATCACCGTCTACGCGTACGGCGTGGAGAACGACGCCCCGTGGTTCACCATGAGCTACCTCGACGGCCCCGACCTGGCGTCGGTGCGGCTCTCCACCGCCGACGTGATCAACGCCGTCTCGCAGGTCGCCGACGCCCTCGATTACGCGCACGCGCGGCAGGTGGTGCATCGCGACATCAAGCCGGCGAACATCGTGATCACCCGCGACGAGCACGGCAAGCTCCGGCGCGCCGTGGTGCTCGACTTCGGCATCGCGCGGCTGGCCGACTCGCCGCAACTCACCGCGGCGAACTCGGTGGTCGGCACCATGGCGTACACGGCGCCCGAGATCATCTCCGGCCAGACCGCCGACGCGATGTCCGATCAGTACGCGCTCGCCTGCACCACGTACACGCTGCTGGCCGGCACCACGCCGTTCCACGGGGACACCTCGGCCGCGATCATGATGGCGCACCTGCAGCAGCCGACGCCGTCGATCGCCCAGGTCCGTCCCGACCTCGCCGCGCTCGCCCCGGTGCTGGAGCGCGCCATGGCCAAGGCCCCGGCCGCCCGCTTCCCCGACTGCCGCACCTTCGCCGCGGAACTGCAGCGCGCGCTCGGCCAGACGCCGGGCGGCACCGCGACCGCGGTGGCGCCGGTGCCACCGGCCGGCGCGCCGAGTCAGCCGTCGCACCCCTCCCAGCCGTCACATCCCTCCCAGCCGTCGTATCCGACCGCGAACACCGGCGGCCAGCCGTCGGCGATGCCGCCCGGCTTCACCGGATTCCCCGGTCAGCAGAGCCATCCGAGCGTGCCGGGCACGGCCGGACAGACCGCGTGGTCGCCGATGGCGTCGTACCCGGGCCAGCCCGGCTATCCCGGCGCGCCCGTGCCGCCGAAGAAGAGCCGCAAGGCGCTGTGGATCTCACTGGCGGCGATCGCCGCGGTGGTCATCGTCGCGGTGCCCCTCGGGATCTTCCTCGCGAACATGGGCGGCGACGACGACGCGCCACCGACCGCGTCCGCCGCCACACAGGCTCAGCTGGCGTCGTTCGTCGGCACCGTCTGCGCCGTCCAGCACGACGCGCTGTACTGCTGGGGCAACAACGGCGACGGCCAGCTGGCCGACGGCACCAAGGACGACCGGGCGACACCGGTCAAGATCAACGGCCTGACCAATGTCACCGCCGTCTCGGTCGGCGGATACCTGCCGAGCAGCAGTGATTCGTCGGCGACGATCTCGGTGTGCGCCGTCGCCGACGGCCACGCGTACTGCTGGGGCAGCGGCCTGTTCGGCGTCCTCGGCGACCAGGACGACGGCGACCGCGGCACCCCCTACCAGGTGCCGGGGCTCGGCAAGGTCACCGCGATCGCCACCGACTTCCACACGACCTGCGCGGTCTCCGACGGCGACGTCTACTGCTGGGGCTGGAACGCCAACGGCGAGGGCGGACGCGGCTCCAGCGCCGGCCAGATCAACACCCCGACCAAGGTCGACGGCATCGGCGGCGTCGCGTCGATCTCGATGCGGCTGGGCACCACCTGTGCCCTGACCACCGAGCACAAGGCCTACTGCTGGGGCGATAACCGCAACGGCCAGCTCGGCAACGGCAACACCAGCGACGAGTACCAGCCGCAACTCGTCGGGAATCTCCTCGACAAGAAGGTGACCTCGATCGCCGTCGGCGGCGGGTCGTCGAGCACCAGCCGGTTCAGCCAGGTCTGCGCCGTCGCCGACCACCAGCTGTACTGCTGGGGCGCCCCGATCGGCGACGGCTCCAGCGATCAGACGACGCCCGCGCTGGTGAGCGGAGTGGAGAAGGTCGAAGCGGTCACCACCGACCTGAACACCGTGTGCACGGTGGCGTCGGGCGACGTGTACTGCTGGGGCAGCGACGGCTACTCGCAGGCCGGCGGCTCCGGTGATCCGAAGATCGTGAACTCACCGCGTCAGGTCAACGGCCTCAGCAAGGTCACCGCGGTGATGACCGGCACGCTGACCAGCTGTGCCCGCTCCGGCGACGACCTCTACTGCTGGGGTGACGGAGAGATCGGTCAGCTCGGCAACGGCAGCAAGACCGAGAAGACGGCGACGCCGCAGAAGGTTCAGTTCCCGGCGTGAGCTGAGGCGTAAAGGCAGATCGCCGACGCGGCCGCGAGGTTGAGACTCTCCGCGCGGCCGCGGATCGGGATCGACACCCGATGGTCGGCGGCGGCAAGGACGTCGCCGGGCAGGCCGTGCGCTTCGTTGCCGAAGAGCCACGCGTGCGGCCGGGCCAGCAGCTCGCCCGCGGCGGGCAGCGGCACCTCCCCGTCCATCGTGGTGGCGAGGGTGGTGCGGCCGGCAGCACGGATACGGTCGAGCGCCCCGGCGATGTCACGGTCGGTCAGCAGCGGGACATGGAAGACGCTGCCCGCGCTGGCCCGGACGCATTTGCCGTTGTGCGGGTCCACGCAGTCCCCCAGCAGCACCACCGCGTCGGCGCCCATCGCGTCGGCACAGCGAATCAGGGTGCCGAGGTTCCCGGGCTCCCGTGGTTCGACGGCCACGACGAGGAATCCGGCGCCCGCGAGGGCGTCGTCGTCCACCGGTCCGGTCAGGAGTTCACAGACCGCGATGATGCCGGGCGCGGTGGTCGTCTCGGCGAGTTTGTCCGCGGCGCGCGCGTTGAGCAGGTGCACCGGAAGACCGGCCGCTTCGGCGCGGTCGATGAGCCCGGCGAAGCGCTCGGCGTCGTCGGACCGGACCAGCAGCTGTTGTGCCCGGCCGGTGGCGAGGGCGGCGTCGACGCTGTTGGCGCCCTCGGCGAGGAAACGGCCCTCGGCACGTCGTACCGGGGCGCGATGAAGCTTGGACAGCGAAACGACCCGTGACGAGCGTTCGGTGAGAACGTCCATCACGGGTCGTTTCGGTGGGTGCTGATCGGCGACGATCAGGCAGCCGGCGCGTTGACGTCGGCCGGGAGCGCCTTGCGCGCGACCTCGACCAGGCCGGTGAAGGCGGTCGGGTCGGTGACGGCCAGGTCGGCCAGCACCTTGCGGTCCACCTCGACACCCGCGAGCTTGAGGCCCTGGATGAAGCGGTTGTAGGTCATGTCGTTGGCGCGGACCGCGGCGTTGATGCGCTGGATCCACAGCTTGCGGAACTCACCCTTGCGTGCGCGGCGATCGCGGTACGCGTAGGTCAGCGAGTGGAGCTGCTGCTCCTTGGCCTTGCGGTAGAGGCGCGAACGCTGGCCGCGGTAGCCCTTCGACGCTTCGAGGGTGCTGCGGCGCTTCTTCTGGGCGTTGACGGCCCTTTTCACACGTGCCATGAGTATCTAGTCCTTCACTAACGATTCTTGAAAGTCACTTGTTGAGCAGGCGCTTGATGCGCGGGGCGTCGGCCTCGCTGACCACCTCGGTGCCGCTCATCCGGCGGGTGACGCGCGACGACTTGTGCTCCAGGAGGTGGCGCTTGCCGGCCTTCTCGCGCACGATCTTGCCGCTGCCGGTCACCTTGAATCGCTTCGCGGTGCCCTTGTGAGTCTTGCTCTTAGGCATGAATTTCCTTCATTCGGGCGAAGTCCGATCCCGGGCCGGCTGGCCGGCTCGGGATCGACTCCGCGTGAGTGGGGGTTTCGGGGTGGGTGCGGCTCAGGAGCCCGAAGCGGACTGCTTGGCCTGCGCCCTGGTCTTGGATCCCTTATGCGGGGCCAGGACCATGGTCATGTTGCGGCCGTCCTGCTTGGCCGAGGTCTCGACGAAGCCGTAGTCGGCGACGTCGCCGGCCAGCCGCTGGAGCAGCCGGAAGCCCAGCTCGGGGCGGGACTGCTCGCGACCGCGGAACATGATGGTGACCTTCACCTTGGAACCCGCTTCGAGGAACCGGACCACGTGACCCTTCTTGGTCTCGTAGTCGTGGTCGTCGATCTTCGGGCGGAGCTTCTGCTCCTTGATGACGGTCATCTGCTGGTTACGGCGGGACTCGCGCTGCTTCTGCGCCGCCTCGTACTTGAACTTGCCGTAGTCCATGATCTTGCACACCGGCGGGCGCGCGTCGGGCGCGACCTCCACCAGGTCCAAGTCGGCTTCTTCAGCCAGGCGGAGCGCATTTTCAACACGCACGATGCCCACCTGCTCCCCGCCGGGGCCGACAAGTCGAACCTCGGGGACGCGGATGCGGTCGTTGATGCGGGTCTCGGTGCTGATGTGGCCTCCTCGATCAATGTTTCTCTCTCGCCGACCGGGCTGGGCGGTGGCGGAGTAACAAGGGGGGCTTCGAACCGTGGACGCCATCGATCGCGGGCCGCGCCCTTCCCTACGGAAGGTCGCGCTGCACCGTCGTCGTACGATGACGTGACCGGAACCGCAAAACTGCGCGTTTCTCGCTCATCGAGCTTGTCGAAACGTCACGTCGGGCGGTGGGATTCGAAGATCCTCTTGCTACCCCGACAGAGCCGGGGCGGTCGTGCTGTGCCAGTCTAACAGTCGTGAGCGCAGATTCCCACTCGACCGATCCGTCCGGCACGCCGGAGTCCTCCGCCGACGACCAGGTCCGCGAGCTGGCCACCATTCCGGCCATCGAGGTGATCACCCGCGCCGCCGTCATGCTGATGAGCGCGGCGGCGGAGAAGATCGGTCCCGAGGCCGGCGGTGACGAACAGTACCGCGACCTGCCGGAGGCCCGCGCCCTGATCACCGCGCTCGCCGGTCTCGTCACCGCCTCCGCGGGCGACCTGGGCCTGCACCGCAAGCCGATCCGCGACGGCCTCACGGCCCTGCAGCTCGCGTTCCGGGAGGCCAGCGCCTACCCCGACGCCCCGGGCGAGGGCCCGGGCGAGAAGCTGACCGGCCCGGTCAAGGGATAGTCGTTCCCGCTGGTAGCTTGCAGGCATGTTCGGTAAGGCACGACGTCAGCAGCAACACATCGATCACCTGGCGGCACACGTGCGGAATCTCACGGGTCTTTCGGGGGTTCTGGCCGAAAGGGCGGGAGTGGACCAGCGCGAACTCGCCGCCCTCGAAGCCGACGCCGACCCCGGCCTCACCTCTGAGGTGCGCGGATTGGCCGACCGTGGTGACGCGGTAGCCGCCATCCGCGCCTACCGCGTGGCCACCGGCGCGGGATTGATCGAGGCGAAGGACGCCATCGACGCCTACACCACGCGACGGCCTTAGTCTCTCGTTCTCAGACCGTTGCATCGACGGTCATCATTCCCGCTTCTGCGACGGTCTGCGAGCTACCCCCTACCCCGCGTTGCCGGAGCCCATCGACTTGCGGATCTCGTCGAGCTTGGCTTTCGCGGCCTGCTCGCGCTCGGCGAAGAACTCGTCGAACGACATGCTCTCGGGCATCGCGGCGAGCAGTTCCTCGGTGCCGATGGCGAGCGCGGCGCGCTGCTCGATCTTCTCCCGGACGTGGTCGAGGGTCGGTTCTCCGGCGCGCGTGTAGCCGGTGACCTCCTCGTACGACGGCGCGCTGACGCCGGGCATCTCGACCACCTCGGCGTCGAGGATGGTGTCGGGATCGATCGGCTGGTCGGCGCTCATGGCCCCAGCCTAGTGGCGGCGCCGCTGGCGGCGCCGGACGGTCCAGCCGAACCTGGACGCCGCTGGCGATACCTGACCAGCGGCGTGGAAGTCCGCCAGCGCCGTCCGACGACGCCCGCGCGATCAGCTGGCGGACTCCTCGGCGGGGAGCAAGGGCCGCAGGAAGCCGCCGGTGTGTGACGCCGGGGTGGCCGCGATCTGTTCGGGGGTGCCCTGCGCGACGACGGTGCCGCCGCCGCTGCCACCCTCCGGCCCCATGTCGATCACCCAGTCGGCGGTCTTGATCACGTCGAGGTTGTGCTCGATGACGATCACCGTGTTGCCCTTGTCGACCAGGCCGTTGATCACCAGCAGCAGCTTGTGGATGTCCTCGAAGTGCAGGCCGGTGGTGGGCTCGTCGAGCACGTAGACGGTGCGGCCCGTCGAGCGCTTCTGCAGTTCGGCGGCCAGCTTCACGCGCTGCGCCTCGCCACCGGACAGCGTCGGCGCGGGCTGCCCGAGGCGCACGTAGCCGAGGCCGACGTCGACCAGCGTCTTGAGGTAGCGGTGGATCGAGCTGACCGGCTCGAAGAATTCGGCGGCCTCCTCGATCGGCATGTCGAGCACCTCGGCGATGGTCTTGCCCTTGTAGTGGACTTCCAGCGTTTCGCGGTTGTATCGCGCACCGTGGCAGACCTCGCACGGGACGTAGACGTCGGGCAGGAAGTTCATCTCGATCTTGATGGTGCCCTCGCCCATGCACGCCTCGCAGCGGCCGCCCTTGACGTTGAACGAGAACCGTCCGGGCTGGTAGCCGCGCACCTTGGCCTCGGTGGTGGCCGCGAACAGGGTTCGGATCTTGTCGAAGACGCCGGTGTAGGTGGCCGGGTTGGAGCGCGGGGTGCGGCCGATCGGCGACTGGTCCACCTGGACCAGCTTGTCGAGGTGCTCGAGCCCGGTGATGCGGGTGTGGTGGCCGGGAACCTGTCGTGCACCGTTGAGCTTGTTGGCGAGGACGGTGGCCAGAATGTCGTTGACCAGGGTCGACTTGCCCGACCCGGACACCCCGGTGACGGCGGTCAGCACCCCGAGCGGGAATTTCACGTCGATGCCGCGCAGATTGTTCTCGCGGGCGCCGACGACGGTCAGCTGGCGCTTGCGGTCGATCGGCCGCCGCAGGTCGGGCACCTCGAGGGTCTTGCGGCCCGACAGGTAGGCGCCGGTCAGCGATTCCTTGTTCTTCAGCAGCGCCTTGTAACTGCCGCTGTGCACGACCTGCCCGCCGTGCTCGCCGGCGCGCGGGCCGATGTCGACGATCCAGTCGGCAGCACGGATGGTGTCCTCGTCGTGCTCGACGACGATCAGCGTGTTGCCCAGGTCGCGCAGGCGCACCAGGGTGTCGATCAGGCGGCGGTTGTCGCGCTGGTGGAGACCGATCGACGGCTCGTCGAGCACGTACAGCACCCCGGCGAGACCGGCGCCGATCTGCGTCGCGAGCCGGATACGCTGCGCCTCGCCACCGGACAGTGTGCCCGCGGCGCGCGCCAGCGAGAGGTATTCCAGGCCGACGTCGAGCAGGAAGGTGATGCGCGCCTGCACCTCTTTGAGGACGCGCCCGGCGATGGCGGCCTCGCGCTCGCCGAGCGCCAGCGAATCGAGGTATTCGGCGCACTCGGCCACCGACAGCGCGGTGACCTCGGCGATCGACTTGTCGCCGTGCTCCGGGCTGTGCAGCGTGACGGCCAGGATCTCCGGGCGCAGCCGCGTCCCCGAGCAGGCCGGGCACGGCACGTCGCGCATGTAGCCCTCGTACCGCTCCTTCATCTGCTCGGATTCGGTGGCGTCGGCCCGGCGCGTCAGGAAGGCCATCACGCCCTCGAACTCGGTGTAGTAGCTGCGCGTGCGGCCGTAGCGGTTGCGGAACTTGACGTGCACCTGATGGTCGGAGCCGTCGAGCAGCGCCTTGCGGGCGTTGCGCGGCAGTTTGTTCCACGGGGTGTCCAGATCGAAGCCCATCTGTTCGGCGAGCCCGCCGATGAGCCGGCCGAAGTATTCGGCGTTGTGGCCGGTGGACCACGGGGCGATGGCCCCCTCGGCGAGGGTCATGTCCGGGTCGGGAACCACCAGCGACTCGTCCACTTCCTTGCGGACGCCGAGGCCGTCGCACACCGGGCACGCACCGTACGGCGAGTTGAACGAGAAGCTGCGCGGTTCCAGGTCGTCGATCGCGATCGGATGGTGATTGGGGCAGGCCATCTTCTCGGAGAAGCGGCGAGTCCGTTCCGGGTCGTCCTCAGCGCGGTCGACGAAGTCGAGCACGACGATCCCGTCGGCGAGCCGCAGCGCGGTCTCCACCGAATCGGTGAGCCGCTGCTTGGCCGACGGCTTCACCACCAGGCGGTCGACGACGACGTCGATGTCGTGCTTCTCCTGCTTCTTGAGCTTCGGCGGATCGGCGAGCTGATGCACCACCCCGTCGACGCGGGCACGCGCGAAACCCTGGGTCTGGAGTTCGGCGAACAGGTCGACGAACTCGCCCTTGCGCGTCCGGACCACCGGAGCGAGGACCTGGAACCGGGTCCCCTCCTCCATGTCGAGCACCTGGTCGACGATCTGCTGCGGCGTCTGCCGGGAGATCTTCTCCCCGCACACCGGGCAGTGCGGGGTACCGGCGCGGGCGTAGAGCAGGCGCAGGTAGTCGTACACCTCGGTGATGGTGCCGACCGTCGACCGCGGGTTGCGGTTGGTCGACTTCTGGTCGATGGAGACCGCGGGCGAGAGACCCTCGATGAAGTCGACGTCGGGCTTGTCCATCTGCCCGAGGAACTGGCGCGCGTACGCCGACAGCGACTCGACGTAGCGGCGCTGTCCCTCGGCGAAGATCGTGTCGAAGGCGAGCGACGACTTCCCGGACCCGGACAGGCCGGTGAAGCAGATCAGCGAATCACGCGGCAGATCGACGTCGATGCCACGCAGATTGTGCTCACGCGCACCCCGGACGATCAGGCGATCTACCACTGCTCAAACCTCACAGAATTCATGTTCGTCACCGCTGCCGGTGCAGCGGTTTTCCCATTGATCAAGCCTACGCGGGGGTACCGACAAGATCCGCGCTGGAAGCCTTCGCCCGTAGCGGACACCGCGAGACCTGTGAGCGCGGCCACTACCCTGAACGGTATGAGCATTCCAGTGACGATCTCCGACGACTACACCGGCGACGTGACGCCCGCGCCGGACCATCACGGCGTCCGCGCCCAGCGCCGGATCCTCGACGACGCGACGATCGTCAAGATGTCGGTCGGCCCGATGGACAACAACGTGTACGTCGTGACCGACGCCGCGACCGGCAAGAGCCTGCTGATCGATGCCGCCAACGACCCCGAATCGATCCTCACCCTGCTCGACGCACTGCCCGGCGAGCTGACCCAGATCGTCACCACGCACGGCCACTTCGACCACTGGCAGGCCCTCGAAGACGTGGACCGCGCGACGCACGTCCCGACCGCGGCCGGCGAGGCCGATGCCCCCGAACTGCCCGTCGCCCCGACGCGGCTCCTGCACGACGGCGACACCATCGAGGTCGGCGGCCTCACGCTCGACGTGATCCACGTGGTCGGCCACACCCCCGGCTCCATCGTCCTCGCCCTCACCGAGAAGAGCGGCCGCGTCCACCTGTTCACCGGTGATTCGCTGTTCCCCGGCGGCGTCGGCAAGACCTGGCAGCCGGGCGATTTCGAGATCCTGCTGAACGACGTGGAGACCAAGCTGTTCGGGCGGTACGGCGACGACACCGTCGTCTACCCGGGTCACGGCAAGGACACCACGCTGGGCGCCGAGCGCCCGAGCCTTCCGGAGTGGCGCGAGCGGGGCTGGTAGCGACCCGGTGGACGTTCGACCGCGCGAAGGGCCGGCGACCGACCGGAGTCGAGATCACCCGCCCGACGACGGGACCGGTCTCGACTCCGCACGATCGTCGGGGACGGGCCGGAAGCGGTCGATCAGTGCCAAAGGGGGTCGAGGCCCGCACATCGCCGCGCGGATGTGCTTACTCTCGATGCGGAGCCCCCGTTCACGGCGGCGGGCCGTCCGCACGCTGTAGTCCCCGAAAGCCGGAAGGTGTTCTCCCCTGTGATTCTCCGCAAGATCGCCCGTCCCCTACTCGCTTCCGCGTTCATCGCCTCGGGCGCCGAGTTGCTGCGCGCGCCGGCCCCCGTCGTCGAGACGGTGCAGCCGATGGTCGACACCGGCCGCGATGCGCTGCCCGCCCCGGTCGCGGGCAAACTGCCCGCCAATGCCGCGACGGCGATGCGGATCGCCGGTGCGGTGCAGATCGGCGGCGGCGTGCTGCTCGCCACCGGCAAGATGCCGCGCTTCGCGTCCGGCATTCTGGCCGCCTCGATCGTCCCGGTCACCGTCTACGACAGCGCGTTCTGGACCGAGACCGACCCGGTGCGCCGCGAGGCCCGCAAGGTCGGCCTGATCAAGAACGCCGGGCTCCTCGGCGGTGTCCTGATCGCCGCCGGTGACACCGCGGGCCAGCCGTCGCTCGCGTGGCGCACCCAGCACGCCATCGCCGAGGCCGAGTTCGCCGGCAAAGTCGCTGCCAGGGAAGCCCAGCTGGCCGGCAAGGTCGGCAAGCGGGCGGCCAAGCGCGCCGCGAAGCGGGCCGCCCGTCAGGCCCTCCGGTCGCACGGCCACCCGGTCGCCGCCCTCGCCCTCCCGGTCGCCGTCAAGGCCGGATCGTCGGCCGTCTCGCACCTGAACGACAAGGCCGGCGACGACTTCGCCGACTTCACCGACCGGGCCGCGGTCGTGGCCGACAAGGCACGCGGCCGTGCCGAGGTCGCCGCGGTGAAGGCCAAGGCCAACGCGCCGGTGCTCGCCGAGAAGGCCCGTAACCGGGCCGAGGAGGCCGCCGCGGTGATCGCCGACCGCGCCCCCGTGGTCGCCGAGGACGCCAAGGACAAGGCCGCCGAGCTGGCCGGCAAGGTCGCCGATCGCGCGCCGGTGGTCGCCGAGAAGGCCCGCGACGGTGCCGAGCAGGCCCGCGACCTGGCCGCGGACTTCGCGAGCAAGGTGGCCGACCGGGCACCCGAGGTGGCCGAGGACGCGAAGGAGAAGGCCGCCGCGGCCGGCCAGAAGGTGGCCCGCCGCGTCCGCAAGGCGCAGGAGAAGGCCGCGAAGAAGGTCGCCGAGGCGAGCTGACACGCACCGCAGTCGCTGTCGACGACGGCCGCCCGACCACGTCGGGCGGCCGTCGTCGTTCCTGCCGATGTCGCGGCGGATCAGTACACTGGAACGACTGTGACCCCTGATCCCCGCCTCGCCGAAGAACAGGTCTACCTCGATGCCGTCTACGGGCGGCTCGACCGCATGCGCGCGACCGCGAACCGGCGCCTGGATGCCACGCTGCTCGAATCGGCGGGGACGCCGCAGGCGCTGTCCGAGCGGGAGTCGTACGAGCGGCACTACCAGCAGATGCTGACCCGGATCGACGCCGCCGAGCACAACCTGTATTTCGGCCGGCTCGACATGTCCGACGGCGAGCCGGACGACGACCCGGTGCGCCGGATCGGGCGCATGGGCATCCTCGACGACGATCAGGTGACCACCCTGCTCCTCGACTGGCGCGCCCCGTTGTCGCGGCCGTTCTACCTCGCCACCCCGGCGTCGCCGGAAGGCGTGGACCGGCGGCGCCACCTGCGCACCCGGACCCGGGCCGTGCGCTCGGTGTCGGACGAGTACCTGCTCTCCGGTGAGATCGACGCCGCCGACGCCGGTGAGGTCTCGGTGGTGAACGAGACCGCGCTGGTCGCCGCGCTCAACGCCGCCCGGACCGGCGAGATGACCGACATCGTCGAGACCATCCAGCGCGAGCAGGACGAGATCATCCGCTATCGGCACCGCGGGGTGCTGGTGGTGCAGGGCGGGCCCGGCACCGGTAAGACGGCGGTCGCCCTGCACCGCGCCGCCTACCTGCTCTACACCCATCGCGACACCCTCTCGCGCAGCGGTGTGCTGATCATCGGCCCCAACGAGACCTTCCTCGACTACATCGCGCAGGTCCTCCCCTCCCTCGGCGAGACCGGCGTGCTGCTGTCGACCGTCGGCAATCTGTTCCCGGGAATCCGGGCGGAAGGCAACGACAGCCGTCGTGCCGCCGAGCTCAAGGGCGACGCCGAGCGGATGCTCCCCGTCCTGCGCGCCGCGGTGCGGGGCCGTCAGACGCTGCCGCCGCGGGGAGTGACCGTGCAGGTCGACGGCTATCCCGTCGCGGTCGACGCCGAGGTGATCAAGAAGGCCCGCGCGGCGGCGCGTTCCACCCGCCGTCCGCACAATCTGGCGCAGCGGACCTTCCTGCGGACCGCGCTCGACGAGCTCGCCGCCGCCCACGCGCGGAAGATCGGCTCGTCCACGCTCGACGGATCCTCGCTGCTGACCGCCGCCGATCTCACCGACATCCGCGACGAGATGGAATCCGACGACGACGTGGTCCGCACCGTCCTCGAGTACTGGCCGGCCCTCACGCCCCAGCGACTGCTCCGCGAGTTCTACTCGGACACCGCCTTCCGGCGCCGGTCCACGCGCGGCTGGACCGACGACGACCGCGCCGCCCTGGCCCGGCCGGCGCATCCGCTGCCCGACGACGCGGACCTCTCCCCGGCCGACGTTCCGCTGCTCGACGAATTGGCCGAGCTCATCGGCTACCGCACCGACGAAGCACAGCGCGAGCAGAAGGCGCAGTGGCGCAGGCGGATCGCGGAGGCACAGGACGCCCTCGACATCCTCACCGGCTCGGCGCCCCAGGATCTCGAGGATGAGATGGACCCCGAGCTGCTGATGGCGTACGACCTGATCGACGCCGAACAACTCGCCGAGCGCCAGGAGGTGACCGAGTACCGGACGACGGCCGAGCGCGCCTACTCCGACCGGAACTGGACCTTCGGTCACGTGATCGTCGATGAGGCCCAAGAGCTATCGACGATGGCGTGGCGGATGATCATGCGCCGCATCCCGAATCGGTGGATGACGGTGATCGGGGACACCGCGCAGACCGGCGATCCGGCGGGCACCACGTCGTGGGGGCGGATCTTCTCGTCGTACGTCGCCGATCGGTGGCGGCTGCGGGAGCTGACTGTCAACTACCGCACGCCGACCGAGATCACCCGCTACGCGAATCGCCTGCTGGCGCGGATCGATCCGGCGCAGACGCCGCCGGAGTCGTTGCGGAGCAACGGGATCGAACCGTACGCGGTGCCGACCTGGGACGAGAGTGCGCTCGCCACGGCACTGGCCACGGCGCGGGCGGCGGACTGGCCGGGACTCACCGCGGTGCTGGTGGCCGACGTCGAGGCCGACGCGGCGCGAGCCGCCGACGATCCGGACGGTATCCGGGTGCTGCCGCTGACCTCGGCGAAGGGGCTGGAGTTCGACAACGTGGTGCTCGCCGAACCCGCCGAGATGCTCAGCACCTCACCGCGCGGACTGTCGGACCTGTACGTGGCGCTCACCCGGGCGACGCAGCGGCTGGTCGTGGTGCACGATGCACCGCTGCCGGCAGATCTCGCGGATCTGCCGGCAGGGGAAGACGTCTAGAAGGTGTGGTCTCGACTTCGCTCGACCGGCATGCAACCGTGCCCGACCACCATGGAACCGTGCCCGACCAACATGGAACCGTGCCCGACCACCATGATGGTCGAGCGGAGTCGAGACCGGGCGAACTACGTGGTGTGGACGATGAGGACGTCGCAGGCGGCCTTGCGGGCGACGTCGGCGGGGACCGAGCCGAGGAGGCGGCCGGCGATCGAGTTGAGCCCCTTGTTGCCCACCACCAGGAGATCGGCCTGGACGTCGGTGACCAGCTGCAGCAGCGCGTCGACCGGGGCGCCCTTGACCGAGCGGGTCTGGATCACCGACGCACCGGCGGCGGCCGCGCGCTCCTTGGCGCTGCGCAGGATCTCCTCGGTCGGCGAGCTGCCCATCACCTGGTAGGCGTCGGCGCCGAGCGCGTCGCTCGCGGCGCTGGCCGAGCGGCCGTCGTTCGGGAAGTAGGCGCACGCGATCACGAGGGTGGCGCCGTCACCGGCGATGCCTCCGGCACGCGCGACGGCGTGCAGTGAGGACTCAGATCCGTCCGTACCGACGACGATGGTCTTGTAAGCACTCATTCTGGGTTCTACCTCCGGAGTGTTCCCGGCCGGCGTCTCCGACCTGAAGGGCAGTGTCCTAGAAGATACCTTGCCACGCCGGTAACTTACGGCTACTTGATCCCCGCCGCATCCATCCCGCGCAGTTCCTTCTTCAGATCCGAGATCTCGTCGCGCAGCCGCGCGGCCAGCTCGAACTGCAGATCCCGGGCCGCGGTCATCATCTGCTCGGTCAGTTCCTGCACCAGATCGGCCAGCTCGGCGCGCGGCATCGACGATGTGTCCCGCTGTTCGTAGACCCCGGCGCTGACCGCCTTGGACACCTCGCCCTGGGCACGCCGCCCGCGGCTGGCGTTGCGGCCGGAGCCGCCGATCTCCACGGTGTCCTCGGCTTCGGCGTACACCTGGTCGAGGATGTCGTTGATCTTCTTCCGCAGCGGCTGCGGGTCGACGCCCTTCTCGGTGTTGTAGGCGATCTGCTTGGCACGGCGCCGATCGGTCTCGTCGATCGCGTTGCGCATCGAGTCGGTCACCTTGTCGGCGTACATGTGCACTTCGCCGGACACGTTGCGGGCCGCGCGGCCGATGGTCTGGATCAGCGACGTGGTGCTGCGCAGGAAGCCCTCCTTGTCCGCGTCCAGGATCGCGACCAGCGAGACCTCCGGAAGGTCGAGTCCCTCGCGCAGCAGGTTGATGCCGACCAGCACGTCGTATTCGCCGCTGCGCAGCTGACGCAGCAGTTCGACGCGCCGCAGGGTGTCGACCTCGGAGTGCAGGTAGCGGACGCGGACACCGAGTTCGAGCAGGTAGTCGGTGAGGTCCTCGGCCATCTTCTTGGTCAGCGTGGTGACCAGCACGCGCTCGTTCCGCTCGGACCGTTCGCGGATCTCGCCGACCAGGTCGTCGATCTGGCCCTTGGTGGGTTTGACGACGATCTTCGGGTCGAGCAGACCGGTCGGCCGGATCACCTGCTCGACGAATTCGCCGCCGGACTGCCCCAGTTCGTACGGCCCGGGCGTGGCCGACAGGTACACGGTCTGGCCGACGCGGTCGACGAACTCGTCCCAGGTGAGCGGCCGGTTGTCGACCGCCGACGGCAGGCGGAAACCGAACTCGACCAGATTCCGCTTGCGCGACATGTCGCCCTCGTACATCGCTCCGATCTGCGGCACGGTCACGTGGGACTCGTCGATCACCAGGAGGAAGTCGTCCGGGAAGTAGTCGATGAGGGTGGCCGGCGCGCTGCCGGCACCGCGGCCGTCGATGTGCCGCGAGTAGTTCTCGATGCCCGAACAGAAGCCGACCTGGCGCATCATCTCGATGTCGTAGTTGGTACGCATCCGCAGTCGCTGCGCCTCCAGGTGCTTGCCCTGTGCCTCGAACTGGGCCAGCCGCTCCTCCAGTTCCTTCTCGATGCCGTCGATGGCCCGGGCCATCCGCTCGGGACCGGCGACGTAGTGCGTCGCCGGGAAGATGCGCAGGCTGTCGACCTGGCGGATCACATCGCCGGTCAGCGGATGCAGGTAGTAGAGCGCCTCCACCTCGTCACCGAAGAACTCGATACGGATCGCGAGCTCCTCGTACGACGGGATGATCTCCACGGTGTCGCCACGGACCCGGAAGCTGCCGCGGGTGAAGGCGACGTCGTTGCGGCTGTACTGGATGTCGACCAGCAGCCGCAGCAGGGCGTCGCGGTCGATGGTCTCCCCCACCGACAGCTCCACCGACCGGTCCAGATAGCTCTGCGGGGTGCCCAGGCCGTAGATGCACGACACCGAGGCCACCACCACGACGTCGCGCCGGGACAGCAGGCTCGACGTGGCCGAGTGCCGCAGGCGCTCGACGTCGTCGTTGATCGAGCTGTCCTTCTCGATGTAGGTGTCGGTCTGCGCGATGTACGCCTCGGGCTGGTAGTAGTCGTAGTACGAGACGAAGTACTCGACGGCGTTGTTCGGCAGCATCTCGCGCAGTTCGTTGGCGAGCTGGGCCGCGAGAGTCTTGTTGGGCGCCATCACCAGCGTCGGCCGCTGCATCTTCTCGATGAGCCACGCGGTGGTCGCCGACTTGCCGGTGCCGGTGGCACCCATCAGGACCACGTCGCGTTCGCCCTCGGTGAGCCGCTGCTCCAGGTCGGCGATCGCGGTGGGCTGGTCGCCCGCGGGCTCGAGTTCGCTGATCACCTCGAAGGCCGCGGCGCTGCGCTCCACCTCCCCGATGGGGCGGTATTCCGAATGCGCGACGATCGGCTGTTCCGCTGCAAATGCCATGAGACCAGGGTATCCGGCGGTACCGACAACACCGGGTGACCAGCGCTCCGTGAGCGCTTCCCAGGCGACTGCCAGGTTCGGCGGCGACAATGGATGCGCACAGCCCCGCACCGACCGAAGGACGATCGACCATGGATCAGCCCGTCTCCGCACCCGTCGCCCGCCGTACCGTTCTGACCGGCGCCGCGGTCGGCGCCGTCGCCCTCACCGCGGCCGCCTGCGGCGACGCCCGGCAGGCCGCGACCAAGCCCAAGACCACCGAGACGCCGGGCACCGCGCTCACCACCACCGACAAGGTGCCGGTCGGTGGCGGTGTGGTGACCGGCGACATCGTGGTGACCCAGCCCGTCGCCGGCCAGTACAAGGCCTTCGCCCGCACCTGCCCGCACGCCGGGTGCGCCGTCGCGGCCGAGGGCGCCGGGCTGGCCTGCCCGTGCCACGGCAGCCGATTCGACCTGTCCGGCGAGGTGACGCAGGGACCGGCCGCGTCGAACCTCACCTCGGTGCCGATCCGGGTCGACGGCACCGACATCGTCCGGGCTTGACGGGGCGGTACCTGCGACCCTGGCCCGATCCACCCCGCGCCCGGACAATGGGACCATGACCGACGGACAGTTCCGCGAGTTCGAGATGACCACGCTCCGCCGGATCGGCGAGAAGGTGATGCCGCCTCTCGTCCGGGCCGGTCTGATACCGCACACCTACATGCTCACCACCGTCGGCCGGAAGAGCGGGAAGCCGCGGAGTCACCCGGTCACCCTCGTCGAACGTGACGGCCGCCGCTGGCTGGTGGCCCCGTACGGCCCGGTCGGCTGGGTGCACAACGCCCGCGCCGCCGGTACGGTCCGTATCCGGCGGCGCGGGGAGAACAGTGAACTCGGGATCCGGGAGGTCACCGATCCCGCGGAGGCCGCGCCGATCCTGAAGGACTACCTCACGATCACCGGTCCGCCGCGCGACTATTTCGCCGCCGCACCGGAGGCGCCCCTCGCCGAGTTCGAGGCCGAGGCCGGGCGCCATCCGGTGTTCGAGCTGCTGCCCGGCGGCCGATGATCAGCCGGTGACGCCGGTCATCTCCAGGTTCTCCTTGCCGGTGGAGTGCTCGGCGAGCACGGCACCGTCGTGCAGGCTCACCGCGAGCACCCGCTTCTTGGCCGGATCACTGACGTAGGCGGTGGAGCCGATCACATGCAGATCGGGCATCGGATCCTGCCAGTTCTCCGGCTCGGTCCACGGATCGATCACCGGGTAGGCCGCCTTCTCCTGGCCGCTCTCGGCGTCGAAGACGTGCAGCTTGCCGTCCGCGCCGAGCAGCAGCGCCTCCCCGGCCGGACCGCGGCCGAGCGAGCGGAAGCTGTAGGTGGTGTCGATGTCGACCACCTTGATGGTCTTGCTGCGCGTGTCGGTCAGCGAGAACTTCTTCGGGTGCTCGTGCTCGTTGTCCTTCTCGGTCTTGTAGTCGCCCATGATGATCGGCGACACCTCGCTGCCGGCCTGGTTGCCGATGCGGGCGTACGGATCGGCGGCCTTCACCTTGGTGATCTGCTCGCCCTGCACCAGCAGGATGCCGTCCTCGCAGCCGAAGCTGACCGCACCGCCCTGCGCGGCCGCCTCACCGTGCAGTCCCGGGCACTGGTCGTTGCTCGCGATCGTCTCGCCGGAGGCGTCCCGGATGATGACCCCGGTGCGGGTCTTCGCATCGCCCTGCGACACGATCACCGATCCGTCCGCGCGGGCGACGGCCACGCCGTGGTGCGCGGGCACGGTGAACTTGCTGATCAGCGCGTCGTCCGAACCGATCTTGGCGGAGTCGAGGATCTCGACCTCGCCGGTGCCGTCGCTGAACAGGGTGGTCCGGCCGTCGTGCACCACGACGTGACCGGGCTTCTCCCCACCGAAGGACTGGCCGGTCATCTTCGGCGCGGCCGTGTAGTAGTGCGAATGGTCGCCGTGCGGTTCGCTCCAGGTGCCGGCGTCGAGCAACTGGAACCCGTTGGAGGTCGAGACGAAGACGTAGCGCCCATTGCCGGCGTCGTTGACACGGGTGAACCCGTCGACCGGGACGTCGGAGACCGAATCGAGGGTGCCGGCGTCGATCACGTTGAGGCCGCCGTCGTACGTGAGCACCAGGCGCGGCGTGGCCTTTCGCTGTTCGACCGGCTTGCTCGCCGACCGGCTCGCGGAGTCGGTCTTCCCGTCGTCGCTGGAGCAGGCGACGAGTGCCAGTAACGCCGCGGACGAGAGAATCATGAGTTTTGAGGTGTTTCGCATGGCGCACAGTGAACACTTCAATGAAAATTATTGTCAATAAAGCATGGGAGCATGGTTCGGCGGACCTTCCGATCGGTCGCGACCGTCGTACCGGCGGCATAGGGTGAGGCCATGACCGGCACCCCGATTCCCCACGTCACGGCCGTCACACTCGGCGTGCGCGACGTCGAGACCGCCACCCGCTTCTACACCGAGGGTCTCGGATTCCGGCCCGTCAGCCGGATGGGCGACGAGATCGCGTTCGTCCAGGCCGGGCACGGACTGCTCCTCGCTCTCTGGAACATCGAGTCGATGCCGGGCGAGTACGGCGACGTGGGGCACGGGCCGCTCGCGCCACCGATGTCGCTGGGGCACAACGTCTCGGCCGCCGAGCACGTGGACAAGCTGTATCACCGCGCCCTCGACGCCGGCGCCACGTCGGTCGGCGCGCCGAAACAGCAGGAGTGGGGCGGGGTGAGCGCGTGCGTCGCCGACCCGGACGGCTTCCGCTGGGACTTCGTCTACAACCCGGCGTTCACGGTCGACGCCGACGGCGAGATCACCGGTGTCTGAATCCGCGCCCCCGGCGCACGTCCACCCGCCCAAGCGGGAGGTGTTCGACGTGCCCGCGATGACCAACACCGACAACAAGGGATTCGTGCGCCCGGTCCTCGACTACCGCGAGACGCCCTACGGCCTCTACATGTCCCGCACCGCCGACCATCCTCGGTTCAGCCACCTGGAGAGCTGGCTGCTGCCGTCACTGGGGCTGCGCGCCAACATCTTCCATTTCACCGCGGGCTACCGCTCCGGCCAGCGCCTCTACCTCGACGTCGGCCGATTCTCCGGACCGGACGACGACGGGCGGTGGCACGCCGTCGACTGGTATCTCGATCTGGTCGACGTGCCGGGCACTCCCCTGGCGCTGATCGACGTCGACGAACTCTTCGAGGCCCACGCCGCGGGCCTGGTCACCACCGGCGAGGCGACGTCCGCCACCGAGATCGCTGTCCGGGCCCTGGCCGGCGCCGCCCGCACCGCCGGGATCCAGGACTGGCTCGACGAGCAGGCGGGCGAACGGATGCGCTGGCTCGACAGGCCCTGACACCGGGCGGCCGCCGGTGGCTCCGGGTGCCCGTCATCGCCGGTATGACAGACTTTCCCCGAATATCCGTACACACTGCAGGAAACCGGGAGCACCGATGACCACACCCCCGACCGAACCCACCGGCGACGATTCGGCCCCCGAGCAGCCCCAGCAGTTCGATCAGCAGCAGCCTCCCGGTCAGTACGACGCCGGCCCGGCGACCGGTGAGCCGTACCCCGGTCCGGCGGGCGCCGGTCCCGCGGGCCAGTATCCGGCGGGCCAGGTTCCGGCCGCGCCGTACCCGCCGATCGCCGCGCCCGGCGCCGCCCCGGCGGGACCGGGCTACGCGTATCCGGCCGGACCCGGGTACGCCCCGATGCCGCCGGCCCCGCCGAAGAAGTCGCGCACGCCGCTGATCGTCGCGCTCGTCGTCGGCGTCGTCCTCGTCGTGGCGATCGTCGCGATCGGCGCCCTCGCCTTCATCGGCCGCGCGGCGAACTCGGTCTCGGACGCCATCACCTCCGCGACCGCCACCCCGTCGTCGGCGGTCGATCGGACCGCGATCGGCGACTGCGTCCGCGTCAACGGCACGGAGATGAACACCGACGTGACCGCCATCGACTGCGCCGACACCAGCGCCGTCTCATTCATCGTCGGCGACAAGCAGCCCACCAGCGACGCCTGCAAGACCGCCGGCTACGAGTACTACTACACCGAATACGGAGGCTCGGGCACCGACAAGGCGCTCTGCCTGATCGCGAACTACCGCGTCGGCACCTGCTACGAGGAGTCCACGCTGGGGCTCGGCATCGACCTGAAGGAGGTGTCGTGCGATCAGAGCTCCGGCGCGATGACGATCCGCTACCAGATCACCGAACGCGTCGACAGCCAGCAGGTTCCCCGCTGCTCCGATCCCGACAAGCAGAAGAAGATCAGCCATCTGATCCACACCGATCCGGCCCGGCCCATCGGGTTCTGCGCCGAGATCCTCGGCGACTACATCTGGCAGCGCTGACCCGCGGCGCGCAGGCGTTCTCCACCTCGCGCGATGCGTGCGAGGCCGCCCGGTACACCTACTCGGTCTCCGGGTAGGTGTACCGGGCCGGCACCTGCGAAGAGGAGTCCACGGTCGCCGTCGGCATCGATCTGAAGACCGTGTCGTGCGCGGAAGCGTCGTCGATCATGACGGTGCGCTACAAGATCACCCGGCACGTCGACTCCGCGAACGTGCCGAACCGCACCGATGCCGGCTGACGGAAGCCACGCATCGCCGCCTACTCCGGACCGGTCTCCGCCGATCTGCGGGCACCGGCGACGATGCCGTCGATCAGCCGGCCGAGCCCGAACTCATAGGCATGGTCGGCATCGCCCGGCCCGGCGAAGAGTTCGCCGACCACACTGCCCACACGGGATGAGACCGGGTAGTCCCCCGCGGGCATCGACTCGGCCAGCCGTGGCCCGGCGACGGCCCACCACTGCGCGTCGGTCATCCCCGAATCCCGGTGCGCCGCACGCTGATCGATCCGTGAGCGGGCGTTCCCCATCGCGAACGCCCGCAGGGCGGCGACCACCGCGTCCAGTTCGACGTCGCCGAAGACCATGCCCTCCCGCGCGGCGGCTTCCGTGATCGCGACCAGCTGCCGCTCGTAGCGCCGCGACGATCCGGGGCCGGGCACCGGCCGCCAGGCCGGCACTCCGAGCAGCCACGGATGCGCCAGCAGTTCGTCCCGGTACTGTCCGGCGACCGCCCGCAGACACTCCGCCAGACCCGTCTCCGCACGGATCGGTCCGTCCTCGGCGGCCACCGCGTCGACCATCAGCGCCAGCAGCACCTCGCGGTTCGGCACGTAGGTGTACAGCCCCATCGGACGGAGCCCGACCCGCGCGGCGAGGGTCCGCATCGACAGCTCCGCCAGTCCGTGCGCGTCGGCGATACCGATCGCCGCGGCGACCACCTCGCGCACGCTCGACCGCTGCCGCGGCCCCGGCCGGGGCGCCGGCGTCTCGTCCGCCCGGGCCGCACCCCACAGCAGATCGACGATCCGCCGCACGTCGTCGGCGCTCTCCGCCATTCTCGACAGTCCTCTCCGTAGGGTGTACGGTATCAATGCCGTACACCCTACGGTATCTGTCGAGAAGGAGCGCCGCATCCCCGCATCCGCCGGTCCCGAACACGCCACCTACCTGCCCGAGCGCCACGCCTTCGCGCTGTGGACGCCGATCGCCGCCACCGGCGCGGGCGGCGCCGAGCAACCGACGGTGCACCTGCCCCAGCCGGCCGGCCACGGGCGCAACACACGACTCGAAGCGTGCCGGCTTCCTTGCCGTGTCGTCTCCGTCGACGAACTCCCGGACGGCACGACCGCGTCGATCACCGCCTGGCGCACCCTGCGTGACGACCCGGGCGCCGAGATCACACTGCCGACCGCCGCCCACGCGGTGTGCAACAGCGTCGGCGACGCCGTGGTCTCCGCCGAGTACGCGCGCGCAACCTTCGCCGCGACCCGCAGCGCGGGACTCGCGCTGCGCGATCTGGTGACCGCCGATCTGCGCGACTACCAGTTGCGCGGCGTCACCTGGCTCGACGAGGTGACCGCCGACGACAGGGGCGGCGGCGTCCTCGCCGACGAGATGGGACTGGGCAAGACACTGCAGACCATCGCGCACTTGGCGCACACCGGGCGTGGACCCGCGCTGGTGGTGTGCCCGACCGGCCTGGTCACCAACTGGGTGCGGGAGATTCGCCGCTGGGCGCCCGGCCGTCTCGCACCGGTCGACTACCGCGGCGGGGCGCTGCCCGAGATCGGCCCGGCCGGCGTAGTCGTCGCCGGCTATCCGGCGCTGCGGAGGCACACCGCCGCCCTCACCGGGAACCACTGGGCCAGGGTGGTTTTCGACGAGGCGCAAGCACTCAAGAACTCGCGGACCCAGGTGGCCCGGGCCGCGCGGGAACTGTCCGCCGACGCACGGATCGCGCTGACCGGTACGCCGGTGGAGAACCACCTCGACGAGCTGTGGTCGCTGCTCAACCTGGTCGCACCGGCCGCCTTCGGTAATCGTGCGCTCTTCCGGCGCCGCTACGCGCAGCCGATCTCGGCCGGTTCGGCGGATACCAAGCGGCGCATGCACGACGCGATCTCCGGCCACGTGCTTCGCCGCACCAAGGCCGACGTCGCCGCCAGCCTCGGCCCCAAGATCGCGAGCGATGTGGAATGCGACCTCACCCCCGAACAGGCCCGGCTCTACGACACCGTCCTGGACGAGGCCGAGGCCGCGGGATTCGGTACCGGCATCGCCCGCCGTGGCGCGATCCTCGCCGCCCTCACCCGGCTGAAACAGGTGTGCAACCATCCCGCACTGCTCGGTTCCGGCCCGGTCCGCGGCACCATCGAGGGCCGTTCCGGGAAACTCGACGTCTGCACCGACATCATCGTGACGAACCTCGACAACGACTGCCCCACGGTGATCTTCACCCAGTACCGGCAGACCGGCGAACTCCTGCGCGCCCACCTCGGCGCGGTGCTCGGCGCGCCGGTGCCGTTCCTGCACG
This sequence comes from Gordonia marina, assembly GCF_052036135.1. Classification (NCBI taxonomy): domain Bacteria; kingdom Bacillati; phylum Actinomycetota; class Actinomycetes; order Mycobacteriales; family Gordoniaceae; genus Gordonia; species Gordonia marina. Next base: position 142,812 of record NZ_JBPSDN010000007.1, on the reverse strand, counting down.
GCGGACTCTCCCGCACCGAGCGCGACCAGATCGTCGACGACTACCAGGCCGGCGGCGGCTGCGGGGTGCTGATCGCCGGCCTGCAGGCGGCCGGCACCGGACTCACGCTGACGCGCGCCGCGGACGTGGTGCACTTCGACCGGTGGTGGAACCCCGCGGTCGAGGCGCAGGCCACCGACCGCGTGCATCGGATCGGGCAGGATCGCGTGGTCACCGTCACCACGCTGACCACCGCCGGGACCGTCGAAGAACACATCGCGGCGATGCACCGACGCAAGTCCGCGCTCAGCCTCGACGCCGACGCCGGTGCGCTCGCCGCGTTGACCGGACTCTCCGATGAACGGCTCCTCGAGACGCTGCGCCGAAATCGAGAGGAGTCCGCATGACGACCGGTACGACCGCCGAATTCGGGTACACGTGCTGGGGCCGCGACTTCCTGCGACTGGCCGAGCCCACCCGGGTCACCCGGCCCGAGCCGCTGCTGCCGCGCGCCCGCAGCCTGGCGCGCAACGCGATGAGCGCGGTGCAGTGCGAGGACCGGCTGGTCCGCGGCACCGTCGTCCGCGGCGGCGCTGCCTCCGTCGCGTACCTCGAGTTCGCACCGATGCCCCGGGACGCGGCGCGCGCGGTAGCCGAGCGGGTGGGCGGCGCCCCGTCGACGGCCGCCCTCACCGACGAGGTGCACGCGGCGCTCGCCGGTGACCCGCCGGAACTGGCCGCCGTCGACTGCTCGTGCCGCGCCCGGTCGGCGCGCTGCGTGCATGTGCTCGCGCTCCTCTACGAGACCGTGCGACGGGTCGACGAGGACCCTCGCCTGGCCCTGTCACTGCGCGGGTACAGCGCCGCGACCGGCCGGCCCGGCGCAGCATCCAGCGACGCGGTCCCGCGCTGGACTCCGCTCACCGCCCTCGACCCGGCGTCCTTCTACGGGTGATCAGGCGTTCTCCAGCTCCGCTTCCCGTGCGGCCTCGCGCTCGGCCACCAGGGTGAGCGCGATGTCGACGATCATGTCCTCCTGCCCACCGACCAGTCGGCGCTCCCCGCAGATCGTGAGGATGTCGCGCACGTCGAGGTCGTAGCGGGCCGCGGCCGCCTCGGCGTGCCGCAGGAACGACGAGTACGCGCCGACGTAACCGAGAGTCAGCGTCTCCCGGTCGACCCGGACCGGCCGGTCCTGCAGTGGCCGGACGATGTCGTCGGCGGCGTCCTCCAGGGCGTTCAGATCGCAGCGATGCTCGAACCCCAGCAGGTTCGCCACCGCGATGAACGGCTCGATCGGGCAGTTGCCCGCACCCGCACCGTGCCCGGCCAGCGAGGCATCGACGCGGAAGGCACCGTTCTCGACGGCCACCACCGAGTTCGCCACCGACAGCGACAGGTTCTCGTGCGCGTGGATGCCGATCTGCGTCTTCTCGTCGAGGACGTCACGATAGGCCTGGACGCGCGCGGCGACGTCGTTCATGGTGAGCCGCCCCCCGGAGTCGGTGACGTACACGCAGTCCGCGCCGTACGACTCCATCAGCTTCGCCTGCTGCGCCAGGGACTCCGGATCGCTCATGTGCGAGAGCATCAGGAACCCGGAGACGTCCATGCCGATCTCCTTGGCCGCGCCGATGTGCTGCGCCGAGACGTCGGCCTCGGTGCAGTGGGTGGCGACCCGGACGGACCGTACGCCGAGGTCGTAGGCGCGCCGGAGTTCGGCGACGGTACCGACACCGGGGAGCATGAGGGTGGTGAGGCGCGCGTGACGGATCGCGCCGGCCGCGGCCTCGAGCCACTCCCAGTCGGTGTGCGATCCGGGACCGTAGATCACCGAGCCGCCGGAGATGCCGTCACCGTGGGCCACCTCGATCGCGTCGACACCGGCCGCGTCGAGGGCGGCGACGATACGCGCGACGTCGGCGGTGGAGATCCGATGCCGGATGGCGTGCATACCGTCGCGCAGCGTCACGTCCTGCACGTAGATGGGGGTTCCCATGTCAGTTCTCCTCGCCCGCGGCACCGGCCGCGATCCGCTCGGCGACCTGCAGACCGGCCGCGGTCATGATGTCCAGATTCCCCGCGTAGGCGGGCAGATAGTGGGCGGCACCCTCGACTTCCAGGAAGACCGAGACCTGATGTGTCGGCCGGGTCTCCTCTCCGTCGGCGAGCAGCGTCTCGATGGGCGTCGACTCGGGGATCTCGGTGATCTGCACCTTCTGCTTGAGCCGGTAGCCGGGCACGTACGCGGAGACGTCGTCGATCATCTTCTCCACGGACAGCCGGATCTGTTCCTGGGTGTCCTCGTCGGGTGCCTCGACCAGCGTGTAGACCGTGTCGCGCATCATCAGCGGCGGCTCGGCCGGGTTGAGGACGATCACCGCCTTGCCCTTGCGCGCGCCGCCGACCTGCTCGATGGCGCCCGACGTGGTCTCGGTGAACTCGTCGATGTTGGCTCGCGTACCGGGACCGGCGGACTTGGAGGAGATCGACGCGACGATCTCGGCGTAGACCACCGGCGTCACGGCCGAGACGGCGGCGACCACCGGGATGGTCGCCTGACCGCCACAGGTCACCATGTTCACATTCGGCGCGTCCAGGTGGTCGTTCAGGTTCACCGCGGGCACCACGTAGGGGCCGATCGCGGCGGGCGTGAGGTCGATCAGCCGCTTGCCGTGCGGGGCGAGCGCGGCCGCGTTGCGGACGTGCGCGGAGGCCGAGGTGGCGTCGAAGACGATGCCGATGTCGGCGAACTCCGGCATGGCGATCAGGCCCTCGACGCCGTCGTGCGTGGTGGGTACGCCCAGGTCACGGGCACGAGCCAGGCCGTCCGAGTCCGGATCGATGCCGACCATCGCGCCCATCTCCAGGTGTTGGGCGGTGCGGATCACCTTGATCATCAGGTCGGTGCCGATGTTGCCCGAGCCGATGATGGCGACCTTGGTTCTGTCAGTCATGGGTATTTCCTTCGTTGAACGTGGCGCGGACGGTGCCGAGGCCGGAGATCTCGACGACCACCTCGTCGCCGGGGCGCAGCGGCCGCATCGGGCCGAGGGCGCCGGAGAGGATCACCTGTCCGGCGCGGAGCGGTTCGCCGAAATCACGCGCGGCGCGGGCCAGCCAGGCGACGGCGTTGAGCGGGTCGCCGAGGCAGGCGGCGCCGTCGCCCGTCGAGACCTCCGCGCCGTTGATCAGCATCCGCATGCCGACCTCGACCGGCGTGAACTCGTCCAGGGTCAGGCGCCGGGTCCCCAGCACGTAGACGCCGGACGACGCGTTGTCGGCGACGGTGTCGGCGAAGGCGATGTCCCAGCCGTCGATCCGGGAGTCGCAGATCTCGATCGCGGCGACGCCGTAGTCGACGGCGGCGGCGATCTGCGCCACGTCGAGCGGCCCGTCCGCGAGATCGGACTTCAGCACGAACGCCACCTCCGCTTCGGCCTTGGGCTGCAGCAGCCGCCCGATCGGCACCCGCGCACCGTCGTCGTAGGCCATGTCGTCGAACAGCACGCCGAAGTCGGGCTGGTCGACGCCCATCTGTTCCTGCACGGCCTTGCTGGTCAGCCCGATCTTGCGGCCGACGATCGACGCACCGGCGTCGGTGCGGCCGCGGGTGAGCCGTTCCTGGACCCGGTAGGCGGCGGGCAGGTCGTCGGAGCCGATGAGGTCACGGACCGGGGTACACGCGACCCCGGTACGCAGTGCGGTCAGCAGCCGGTCGGCCGCTCGCGCCTCGGCCGTCTCGCTGTGGGTTGTCGTCATGTATCGATCGTGTTCTCCCCCGCCGCCCGGGGAAAGCATGCCGTCTCGTTCAGCGAGACGTGGCGCTATCCTGGACCGGATGAGCACTCCGGACAGCGTCCTCGGCAAGGTGATGCTGATCCTGCACGCGTTCGACGTCGACGACCACGACCTGCCGCTCGCCGAGATCGTGCGCCGCACCGGTCTGCACAAGGCCACCGCGCACCGTCTCGCCGGTGACCTGGTCGACGCCCGGCTGCTGGACCGGACGGACGGCGGCTACCGGCTGTCCGGCGGGCTGTTCGAACTCGGCATGCGCGCCTCCGTCGAACGCGGCCTGCTGGAGATCGCCATGCCGTTCCTTCAGGACCTTTACGAGCGCACCCACGAGACCGTGCATCTGGGTGTCCTCGACGGCCACGAGGTGATGTACGTGGCGAAGATCGGCGGACATCGCCAGGCGAACGCGCCGTCGCGCACCGGTGGCCGAATGCCCTTGCACTGCACCGGAATCGGCAAGTCGTTGCTGGCGCACACCACACCCGAAGTGCGCCGGGAGGTGCTCGCCGGGCCACTGGAGCGGCGGACGCCGCGGACGATCGTCGCCCCCGGACTCCTGTCCGCGGCGCTCGACACCGTCCGCGAGCGCGGCGTCGCGTTCGAGTACGAGGAGTCGACGCCGGGGATCGCCTGCGTATCCGCGCCGATCCTCGACGTGCGGGACAACTCGGTGATCGCCGCGCTCAGTGCCACCGGCCCGCTCCGCAGGTTCCGCCCCGAGCAGCACGTCGACGCGGTCCGGGCCGCGGCCGGCGGGGTCGCGGCCACCCTGGCGCGGCGCCGCGCACTGCGCGACTGAGCTGCCTGTCACACTGGAGGTGTGATCAGAGTGGGACTGACCGGCGGCATCGGCGCCGGCAAATCGACCGTCGCCAAGACTCTCGTGGCCCAGGGGGCACACCACATCGATGCCGACCGCATCGCACGAGAGGTGGTGGAGCCCGGAACTCCCGGCCTGGCCGCCCTCGTCGACGCCTTCGGACCGGAGATCCTGGACTCGCACGGTGCGCTGAATCGTCCGGCGCTGGCGGCCCGCGCCTTCGCCGACGAGGAAGGCGTGAAGAAGCTCAACGCCATCACCCACCCGCTGATCGGCGCGCGCACCCAGGAGCTGACCGCGGCGGCCCCCGCGGACGCGGTGATCCTGCACGACGTGCCGCTGCTCGTCGAGGGCAACATGGCCCCGTTCTACGACGCGGTGATCGTCGTGCACGCGGACGCCGAATCCCGGCTGCATCGGTTGGTGTCGCTGCGGGGCATGGACGACGCCGACGCCCGCAAGCGGATCGAGGCACAGGCGAGCGACGCGCAGCGTCGTGCCGTCGCCGACATCTGGCTCGACAACTCCGGCACCCCGGAGGAACTGGCCGAGCAGGCGCTACAGGTGTGGAACGATCGGGTACTTCCTTTGCGCGAGAACCACTCTCGCGGCGTCGCCGCTCCCTTGCCGACCGCCGTGGTCGACGCCGACCCGGCGTGGGCGGTGATCGGCACGCGCGTGGTGAACCGGCTGTGGGCACTCCTCGGGGCCGGTGCGAAGCGGATCGAGCACGTCGGCCCGACCGCCGAACCCGGCACCCCTGCTCCCCCGGTGATCGACGTCGCAGTGATCGTCGCCGACGACGCGGCGGCGGACGAGGCGGCGCGCCTGCTGCACGCGGGCGGGTTCCCGGTGATCGACGCCGAGGGCGGCGTGACCCCGGCGCGGACGCACGGCGCGGCCGACCCGGGCCGCCCGGTACGGATCCACCTGCGCGTCGAGGACTGAGCCGACCAGCGGACCTCACATCGCTCCTTGCCCACTGATTCAGTGGGCGTCGCCCGCTTGCTTCGGTGCCGCCCACTCAGCAGAGTGGGCGACGACGAAATGACTGGCGCGAGAGACGGAGAATCCCCCGCACCGATCTCTCGGTGCGGGGGATTTCCCTTCGACAGGCTCAGAGAGCGATCAACAGCTCAGGGAGCGGTCAACGGCTCAGGGCGCTGTGGACCGCTCAGTTGCCGCCGGTCAGCTTCTCGCGCAGGGCGGCGAGCTGCTCGTCGCTGGCCAGCGAGCCGCCGGCCGGAGCCGAGCTGCTGGACGACGACGAGGACGAACCGGTCGAGCTGGAGTAGTCGCCCGCGTTGTCGGCCTCGGCGGCCGCGGCGGCGAACTTCTCCATCTGAGCGGTGTGCATCTTGTGGCGACGCTCGGCCTCGGCGTAGCGGCCTTCCCACTCTTCACGCTGCGCGTCGAAGCCCTCGAGCCATTCGTTGGTCTCGGGATCGAAGCCCTCGGGGAAGATGTAGTTGCCCTGCTCGTCGTAGCTGTCGGCCATGCCGTACTTCGAGGGGTCGAACTCCTCGGTGTAGTCCTCGTTGGCCTGCTTCAGCGACAGCGAGATACGGCGGCGATCCAGGTCGATGTCGATGACCTTGACCATCGCGTCGTCGCCCACGGCGACGACCTGATCCGGCACCTCGACGTGGCGCTCGGCCAGCTCCGAGATGTGCACCAGGCCCTCGATGCCCTCCTCGACGCGGACGAACGCACCGAACGGCACCAGCTTGGTGACCTTGCCCGGCACGATCTGACCGATCGCGTGGGTGCGGGCGAACTGACGCCACGGGTCTTCCTGCGTGGCCTTGAGCGACAGCGACACGCGCTCGCGGTCCATGTCGACGTCGAGCACCTCGACGGTGACCTCGTCGCCCACGGCGACGACCTCGGACGGGTGATCGATGTGCTTCCAGGACAGCTCGGAGACGTGCACCAGGCCGTCGACGCCGCCGAGATCGACGAACGCGCCGAAGTTGACGATCGAGCTGACGACACCCTTGCGGACCTGACCCTTGGCCAGCTTGTTGAGGAACTCGCTGCGGACCTCGGACTGGGTCTGCTCCAGCCAGGCACGGCGCGACAGGACCACGTTGTTGCGGTTCTTGTCGAGCTCGATGATCTTGGCCTCGACCTCCTTGCCGATGTACGGCTGCAGGTCGCGCACGCGGCGCATCTCCACCAGCGACGCCGGGAGGAAGCCACGCAGGCCGATGTCCAGGATCAGGCCGCCCTTGACGACCTCGATGACGGTGCCCTTGACGGCCTCGTCACGCTCCTTGAGCTCCTCGATGGTGCCCCAGGCACGCTCGTACTGAGCGCGCTTCTTCGACAGGATGAGGCGGCCTTCCTTGTCCTCCTTGGTGAGAACAAGTGCTTCGACCTCGTCGCCGACCTCGACGACTTCGCTCGGGTCGACATCGTGCTTGATGGACAGCTCACGCGAGGGGATGACGCCCTCGGTCTTGTAGCCGATGTCCAGCAGAACCTCGTCACGGTCGACCTTGACGATGGTGCCTTCGACGATGTCGCCATCGTTGAAGTACTTGATCGTGGAGTCGATGGCAGCGAGGAAGTCCTCAGCCGAGCCGATATCGTTGACGGCTACTTGCGGCGAGGTGATCGTGGGGGACGACATGTGTTGAGTGGCTCCGGACAGGTATGTAGTAGTGGATGGAGTGCGTGCAATCGAACACACGCACCCAGCAAGGTTACTCCCCCGGGATGAACTGCACAAATGGGGCCGGGCACTAGGATCGGTCCCGATGAGTACCGATCCCGCCCCCGCCCGCCCGCCGCGTGTCCTGGGCGCCATCGATTCGGCCACCAGCGAATCGGCGAGCAGGTCGTGGTGGGATGCCGAGTCCGACGACTACCAGGCCGAGCACGGCGTCTTCCTCGGCAACGACGTCCCCGGCGGCGACTTCGTGTGGGGTCCCGAACGACTCCGCGAGGACGACGTCCACCTGCTGGGCGACGTCGCCGGGCGCGCGGTGCTGGAGATCGGGTGCGGCGCGGCACCCTGCGCGCGCTGGCTGGCCGCCCGCGGCGCGGACGTCGTCGGCCTGGACGTGTCGGCGGGGATGCTGGCGCACGCGGTGACGGCGATGAGCCGCGACACCCGCCGCGTTCGGTTGGTCCTCGCCGGCGCCGAGCGACTCCCCTTCGCCGACGCGTCGTTCGACCTCGCCTGCTCGGCGTTCGGTGCCGTTCCCTTCGTCGCCGATTCGGCGCGGGTGATGCGCGAGGTCGCGCGGGTGTTGCGGCCCGGCGGTCGTTGGGTCTTCGCCACCAACCATCCGATGCGGTGGATGTTCCTCGACGATCCCGGACCGGAGGGGCTGGTGGTGAAGATGTCGTACTTCGACCGCACGCCGTACTCCGAGACCGACGACGCGGGCGGCGTCAGCTACGTCGAGCACCACCGCACCATGGGCGACCGCGTCCGGGAGATCGTCGCCGCCGGGCTGGTACTCGACGACGTCGTCGAGCCGGAGTGGCCGGAGGATCTCGACGACGAGTGGGGCCAGTGGTCTCCGCTGCGCGGGTCGTACTTCCCGGGCACCGCGATCTTCTGCTGCCACAAGCCGGAGGTTCCGCGGTGACGACCCGCCGCCCGGGAACGCTCGGGCCGGACCGGGTCCGCGCCCTCGGTGCCGCGCCGTTCACCTACTCCGCGGTGGGCGCCGCGTGCGGCGGCGCGGTGCCCACCGGTTTCCACGGGCTGTACCGCTGCGTGGTGATCGGGCACGGGGACGACGCCTTCGCGACGGCCGGCGAGGCGTTGCTGACCTGGCAGGTGCAGTTGCGCTCCGGGATCCGGGTGTGCGCGTCGTCGCCGCGTATCGCTCCCGGCGCGGTCGCGACCGTCGGCGTCGGGGTGGGCCCGCTGCGGATGACCGGACCGGTCCGGGTGCTCGACGTGACCGAGGCGCCGTCGCTGCGGGCGTTCTCCTACGGCACGCTGCCCGGCCACCCCGAGTGCGGTGAGGAGCGTTTCGCCGTCGCCCTCGACGAGGACGGGACCGTCCGGTTCGAGCTGACCGGATTCTCCCGCCACGTCTCGCGCCTGGCTCGCCTCGGCGCACCGGTCGCGCGGTTCGTGCAGCGGGTGGTCACCGACCGGTACGCGCGCTCGCTGATCGTCGCACCGCCGCCGGCGTAGTTCGCGACAGCAGTCGGACAGGCGCGACACCTCGTGTCGACGCGACGACCGCGCATGTCGCTTCCTCGCCGGCTGTCGCGGTCAATGGCCGGTTGTCGCGTCCGGCGACGTCCTACAGGAGCTTGGACAGGAAGGTCTTGGTGCGGTCGTGCCGGGGGTTCTCCAGCATCTCGCGCGGGTCACCGCGTTCGACGACCTTGCCGTCGGCCATGAACACCAGCTGGTCGGCGACCTCGCGGGCGAAGCCCATCTCGTGCGTGACGACCAGCATCGTCATCCCGGCCTTGGCGAGGTCGCGCATGACGGCGAGGACGTCGCCGACGAGTTCGGGGTCGAGCGCGGAGGTCGGCTCGTCGAACAGCATCAGCTTGGGGTCCATGGCGAGCGCGCGGGCGATGGCGACGCGCTGCTGCTGGCCGCCCGACAGCTGCGCCGGGTAGGCGTCGGCCTTGGTCGCCAGCCCGACCTTGGACAGCAGGTCCTCGGCGCGGGCGACGGCCTCGTCGCGGGACGTGCCCTTGACGAGCATCGGCGCCTCGATCACGTTCGCCAGCACCGTGCGATGCGGGAAGAGGTTGAAGTGCTGGAAGACCATCCCGATGTCGCGGCGCTGGCGGGCGGCGTCCTTCGCGCTCATCTCGTACAGCTTGCCCGCGCGCTCGCGGTAGCCGATCAGCTCGCCGTCGACCCGCAGCCGGCCGGCGTTGACCTTCTCCAGGTGGTTGACGCAGCGCAGGAACGTCGACTTGCCCGAACCGGACGGCCCGATGAGGCACGCCACCTCGCCGTGGGCGACTTGCAGATCGATGCCGCGCAGCACCTGCAGCGCACCGAAGCTCTTGCAGACGCCCTCCGCGGACACCATCGCCGAGCCGGCGTCATGTGCGGTGCTCATCGGCCGCCCTCCAACGTCTCGGCCTGCGCGAGCTCTTCGAGCTGACGGTCACTGAGCATGCGGCTGGCGCCCTTCGAGTAGTGCTTCTCCAGATAGTGCTGGCCGATCATCAGCAGGCTGGTCACCGCCAGGTACCAGGTGGACGCGACGAGCAGCATCGGGATCGGCTGGAAGTTGACGCCGGAGATGTCGCGCGAGCGGCCGTAGAGTTCCAGCGAGAACGGCACCGCGGTGACCAGCGACGTCGTCTTCAGCATGCTGATCAGCTCGTTGCCGGTCGGCGGGATGATCACCCGCATGGCCTGCGGCAGCACCACCCGGCGCATGGTCTGCGACCAGGTCATGCCGAGCGCCACCGAGGCCTCCATCTGCCCCTCGCCGACCGACGAGATGCCGGCACGCACGATCTCGGCCATGTAGGCCGCCTCGTTCAGGCCCAGGCCGATGATGGCGAACAGGAACGCCGCGTTGAGCGACTGCACGTCGATGTGGAAGAACTGCGGACCGAACGGAACGCCCAGATCGATCTGCTTGTAGATGGAGCCGAACAGGCCCCACAGCACCAGCTGCACGTACACCGGGGTGCCGCGGAAGACCCAGAGGTACACCCACGCGACCGTCCGCAGCACCGGGTTCGGCGAGAGCCGCATGACGGCGAAGATCACGCCCAGGACCACGCCGATCACCATCGCGCACACCGTCAGGGCCAGGGTCCAGCCCGCGGCCTCGATGATCCGGGTGTCGAACAGGTACCGCGCGTAGGTGTGCCACTTGTAGGCGTCGTTGGTGGCGGCACCGTAGACGAACAACCCGACCAGCACCAGGATCACCGCGGCGGCGATCCACTGCCCGGGATGACGCAGCGGCACCGCCTTGATCGGGGCCGGATCGCCGCCGGTCACCGCGACGTCACCGGCCGGCTTCTCTGCGCTCATCGGCGCTCCCCTCGCGAGGTGGACATGGTCATGACTCCGCTCCGTTGATCACCGAGGTCTGGATCATTCCGTCTTCCACACCCCAGTGCTTCGAGATCTGTTCGTAGTAGCCGTGATCCATCAGGTACTGCACGGCCTGTTGCAGGGCGGGCCCCAGCGACGAGCCCTTCGCGACCGGGAACCCGTACGGCGCGGCGTCGTAGATCGGCCCCACCGCCTCGAGCTGGCCCTGCGTCTTCTTGATGGCGTACGCGGTGACCGGTGAGTCCGCGGAGATCGCATCGACCTGGCCGAGGAGCAGCGCGTTGACCGCCTGATCCTGGCTGTCGAACTTCATCTTGATGATCGCGGGCTTACCCGCCTTGACACATGCCGCACTCTTGGCGGGCACCTCGTCGGTGTCCTGCACCGTCGTCGACTGCACGCCCACGCGCAGCCCGCACGCGTTGTCCGGGTCGACCTTGCCGCCGGTCCGCTGCGCCCACTGCACGCCCGCGCTGTAGTAGGTGACGAAGTCGACCTGCTTCTCGCGCTCCTTGGAGTCGGTGAACGACGACATGCCCACGTCGTACGTGCCCGACTGGAGGGCGGGGATGATCTTGTCGAAGTCGGACTCGAAGAACTTGGCGCGCAGGCCGAGGACCTGGGCGATCGCCTTCATCAGGTCGACGTCGTAGCCGATGATGTTGCCGTTGCGGTCCTTGAACTCGTTCGGCTGGTACGGCGGATTGGTGCCGACGCGCAGGACTCCGCTCTTGGCGATCGGCGCGGGCACCAGCGCCGCGATCTCCGGCTGCTTGGCCACCGTCACCGAGATCGGTTTGACGTCGAGCGCCGATTCGTCGTTGGTGCAGCCCGCGACGAGCAGGACCGCCGAGAGGGCGACCAGCGCACCGAGCCATCTGCCCCGTCTGAGCCGTTCGCGCAGCAATCGAACCACCTCTCCCGGCGACCGGCGGCCGCGCCCCACTGTTGTCCCGTCCGGACAGTCTCCCGTACCGGACGTTTCTTGATCGTTGCCGGTAAGTGAAACTACAGGCCGGTAAGTGAAACTACAGGACCTCGCGCAGCCGTTCATGGAACTCGGCGGTTGACGCGGTACCGCCCACGTCAGGAGTCGCCACCCCCGCGCGGACGGTCGCCGAGATCGCCGCCCGCATCGACGCGCCGGCCACCGCGAATCGCCGGTCGCGGTGCGCGGCGGCGTACCAGTCGAGCGCCGAGGCCACCGAGCCGATCATCGCGATCGGATCGGCGACGTTCCGGCCGGCGATGTCCGGCGCCGCACCGTGCGCGGCCTGCGCCATCACCTGCGTGTCGGAGGCGTTGATCGACGACGCGAGACCCAGCGATCCGGCGAGTTCGGCGGCCAGGTCGGACAGGATGTCGCCGAAGAGGTTCTCGGTGACGAGGACGTCGAAGTCGGCGGGGCGCCGCACCAGGAGCGCGGCCATCGCGTCGACGTGCTGCTGATCGACCGTCACGTCCGGAAAGCGTTGTGCCACCTGGTAGCACGCGTCCCGGAACAGTCCGGTGGTGAGCTTGAGGACGTTGGCCTTGTGCACGACGGTGACGTGCCCGCGACGGGCACGCGCCGCCTCGAAGGCCCGCTCGGCAATGCGCTCGCTGGCCTGCCGGGTGATCAGCCCGACCGCGAGCGCGACGTCGGGCGTCGGCATGAATTCGCCGGAGCCGACGGCCATGTTGCGATCGGCATAGAGGCCCTCGCTGTTCTCCCGGACGATCAACAGATCGATGTCGGGCGCCGTCGCCGGGATTCCCGGAATCGCTTGTGCCGGGCGGAGATTGGCGTACAGGCCGAGCCGTTTGCGGAGCACCGCACCAGGTGCCGGCCCGCCCCGGTGCTCCCCCGGATACGACGCCGAGTCGTGCGGTCCGACGACCATGAATTCGTGGCCGTCGAGCGCCGCCAGGGTGCTCTCCGGCAGGGCACCGCCGTGGCTGTCGATGGCATCGCGCCCGAACGGCAGGTACTCCGGTGCGAGGGTGATCCCCTGCGCGGCCAGTGCCCGCTCGGCGGTATCGAGCGCGACCGGGACCACCTCGGGCCCGATCCCGTCGCCGACCAGGACAGCACAGTTCAGGACGTCGTCGGTGCGCATGGCGGTAGCGTAGCCGGGCCGCCGAGGGCCGGCGCCCGACAGGTGCGCGCCGCCGAACACGCGACGGTCTCCTGTCCATCGAGAAGGTAGACGTGAAACTCCGGGATCTGTGACCCGATATGGGCAACAGATCCCGGAGCTTCACTTTCGCGCCCGAGGCGCGGGGCGCGGGGTGGCGTCAGTGGGCGGCGTCGTCCCAGGAACGACCGAAACCGACGGAGACGTCGAGCGGGACGGACAGTTCGATCGCGCTGCCCATCTCCTCGCGCACCAGGTGTTCCATCCGGTCTCGCTCGCCGGCGGCGACCTCGATCACCAACTCGTCGTGCACCTGCAGCAGCATGCGGGAGGTCAGCTGTTCGGCGGTGATCCGGCGGGCGACGTTGATCATCGCCACCTTGATGATGTCGGCGGCGGTGCCCTGGATGGGGGCGTTGAGCGCCATCCGTTCGGCGGCCTGGCGGCGCTGGAAGTTGTCGGAGTTCAGATCCGGCAGGTAGCGGCGGCGGCCGAACATCGTCTCGGTGTACTCCTTGCGCCGGGCCTCGACGACGACCTCGTGCAGGTAGTCGCGCACACCGCCGAAGCGGGCGAAGTACATCTCCATCTGGTCGCGCGCCTCTTCGCGGCCGATCCCGAGCTGCGCGGCCAGCCCGTACGCGGACAGACCGTACGCCAGCCCGTACGACATGGCCTTGACCCGCGAGCGCATCTGCGGGTCCACCTCGTCGATCGACACCCCGAACGCCCGGGAGCCGACGAAATTGTGCAGGTCCTCGCCCGAGTTGAAGGCCTCGATCAGGCCCTCGTCGCCGGACAGATGCGCCATGATCCGCATCTCGATCTGCGAGTAGTCGGCCGTCATCAGGCAGTCGTACCCTTCGACGGAGCTCAGGGGGCGGGACGACGAGCCCAGGGGGCGGTCGGCGCCGACCACGAACCCACCGCGGATCTGGCGCCCGGCGTCGGTGCGGACCGGGATGTTCTGCAGATTGGGCTCGGTGGAGCTGAGGCGGCCGGTGGCCGCGACCGTCTGGTTGAAGGTCGTGTGGATGCGGCCGTCGTCGGCGACCGTCTTCAGCAGACCGTCGACGGTCACCTTCAGCCGGGTGGCGTCGCGGTGCTCCAGCAGGTACTTGAGGAACGGGTGCTCGGTCTTCTCGTACAGGGAGGCCAGGGCGTCGGCGTCGGTGGTGTAGCCGGTCTTGGTCTTCTTGGTCTTCGGCATGCCGAGCTTGTCGAAGAGGACCACCTGGAGCTGCTTGGGCGAACCGAGGTTCACCTGCTCCCCGATCACCTCGTACGCCGACTCCGCGGCGTCGCGCACGCGCTGCGCGAACTCGCGCTCCAGCGTCTGGAAGTGCTCGACGTCGACCGCGATGCCCGCGGCCTCCAGCTCGGCGAGCACGAACGCCAGCGGCAGCTCCATGTCCCGCAGCAGCGGCACCGACTCGATGCGTTCGAGTTCGGTGTCGAGGGTGTCGGCGAGTTCGGCGACGGCCTGCGCCGACAGCATGAGCTGGTTCGACGCCGCGAGGTCGTCTTCCTCGCTGTCGAGCAGCGACAGCTGGCCGTCATCGGTGGCGGTATCGGCCTTGAGTTCGCGCCGCAGGTAGCGCAGGGCGAGATCGTCGAGATTGAAGGTCCGCTGCCCGGGTCGCACCAGGTAGGCGGCGAGCGCGGTGTCGGAGGTGACGCCCGCCAGCGTCCAGCCGCGGCCGCGGAGCGCGTGGAACGCCCACTTGACCTCGTGGACGGCCTTGCCGAGCTCCGGGTCGGCGAGCCAGGCGCCGAGGGCGGCGTCGTCCTCCGGGGTCAGCGTGATCGGGTCGACGAAGGCGGCCTCGCCGTCGGCGGCCGCGATCGCGATGCCGGTGGGCTCGGAGTCGACGACGCGCTGCGGTCCGGTCACCGCGAGACCGCTGCGGCCGGTGCGCGCGTGGGCGTCGAGCCAGGCGGCGACCTCCCCGGCGCCCAATCGCGTGCCGCTCACCTCGAAACCGGATTCCGCCTCGGGTTCGACGCTGCTGAGGGTGGAGAACAGCCGGTCGCGCAAGACCTTGAATTCGAGGTCGTCGAAGAGCCGGTGGATGCGGTCGCGGTCCCAGGCGTGCAGAGCGAGGTCGTCGGGTCCGGCCGGCAGATCCATATCGCGGACCAGTTCGGTGAGGCGGCGGTTCATGATGACCGCGGCGAGGTTCTCCCGCAGCGAGTCGCCGACCTTGCCGCGCACCTCGTCCGCGCGGTTCACCAGTTCCTCGAACGAGCCGTACTCGCGGATCCACTTGGCCGCCGTCTTCTCGCCGACGCCGGGGATGCCGGGCAGGTTGTCACTCGGGTCGCCGCGCAGCGCCGCGAAGTCCGGGTACTGCGACGGGGTGAGACCGTACTTCTTCTCGACCTCCTCCGGCGTGAACCGGGTGAGCTCGGAGACACCGCGCTTCGGGTAGAGGACGGTGATGTTGTCGTTGACCAGCTGCAGCGAGTCGCGGTCACCGGTGACCACCAGCACGCGGTAACCCTCCTGGTCGGCGCGCGTCGCCAGTGTCGCGATGATGTCGTCGGCCTCGTAGTTCTCGATGGCCATCACCGGGATGCCCATCGCGTCGAGCACGTCCTTGGTCAGGTCGACCTGGCCGCGGAACTCATCCGGCGACGACGACCGCTGCGCCTTGTAGTCGGGGAACATCTCCGACCGGAAGGTCTGCCGGGAGACGTCGAAGGCCGCCGCGATATGGGACGGATCCTCGTCGCGCAGCAGATTGATCAGCATCGAGGTGAACCCGTACACCGCGTTGGTCGACTGCCCGGTGTTGGTCTTGAAGTTCTCGGCGGGCAACGCGAAGAAGGCCCGGTAGGCCAGCGAATGGCCGTCGAGCAGCATCAGCGTGGGCCGCTGCTCCTTCTTTCCGCGGGTGGTGGCGTTGGTCGACGTCTGCGCAGGAGTCACGTGTTGAAGTGTAGTGAGGGGGTCCGACGACGCCCCACGGGCGCAGCCACGGGATTCATTCGACTCCCTCCGCCGACATTCGCACCAGCAGGCCGACCATCAGATCCTAGCCAGACGGTCTCCGCGCCAAACCGCACTTCCACCGCGGGCGAACCGTCGTCACGTGTAGAGAATCACTCCCCCGGCGCTCTGATCTCATCCATGACTGATTTCAGCACGCACCTCCGACAAAGCCGTCAGCACTCACGTCTCCAGGGCGGTGACGGCATCGATCGACGTCCGCCACTTCCGCCGACGCGCGGTGGCCCCGGCAATGCTCGGACCCTCCGCTCGAGGGCCAAGCAATACTCAATTCTACATATCTACCTGCATAAACACCATTTCCGAGACCTCCAAAGCAGATCCTGAATATTTAGAGAATTCGTACATATGTTCCTATGCTCAGTGGAGTCATCATGGAACCAGGCACCAGCCAGAAAGCCACCTTGCCAGCGAGGGAGGGAAACACACCATGGACTCCACCACACTCACCGAGTTCGCCGACCACCTCATCGACGACCTCACGGTCGGCACCGATCCCGGCACCGACTCGCTCGGCCGGCTGCTCTCGGAGACGCGCATGACCGTCGACGATGACGCGATACTCGCCGTCATGGTCGCGGCGGTCCGGCTCGGCAATGTCGCCGCCTACCTGCTGGCCCAGACCAGCGCAGCCGCCGAGCGGTTGGCCATACCGGCCCGCAAGCGGCTCAAGAACGGTGCCCAACTGCTGACCGAACTCGGTGTCGCACCGGCCGCGGCGTGTCGCGCCGCCCGCGTCGGGCGCGCGGCCGCAGGCCTTGCCCCCGTGGCCAACGCTCTGCGCGACGGCGCGCTGAGTATCGAGCACGCCGACGCCGTGGTCAGGGGAATCGCGCACATCGCCGGCCGCACGGGCGCAGTTCAATCAGCAGTGGACCACGACGAACGCGGCCGGATCGTCGCCAGCCTGATGGTGCAGACGACGCCGCGCGAGATCGAGACCCGCGCCCGCCAGATCGCGATCGCGCTCACCCCGGCCGCCGGGGAGGCCGATCCCGCCGCGATCCCGGTCGCCGAGAACCACGATCTCAATGAGATGACCCTGCACCAGAACGACGAAGGACGCATCACTGCAACCCTCGACGTGGACGTCGTCACCGGTGAGGAACTCCATGCTGCCCTCGACCCCCTGTGCCGCCCGGTCCCCCGGCCCGACGGCTCACCGGACCCGCGTTCGGCAAGCCGGCGTCGCGCGGACGCCTTCGGGCAGATCCTCCGCACGTACCTCTCCGGCAGTGAACGCCCGACCTCCGGCGGCGTGCTCCCGCACGTCACGCTCATCCGGCCAATTCTCAGCGGAGGCGACACCCCGATCGTTTACTCTTCAGCGGACGACACCGCCGAGGGCGGTTCCGTCGACATTCTGGGTTTCGCCGGGCCGATCACTGCGGCTACTGCCGACCTGATCTCGTGCGACTGCACCGCCACCGACGTCACGGTCGACGACGAGCGCGCCCCACTCGACGTCGGACGCACGCGGCGGCTCTTCCCGCCACGCCTGCGTAAGGCGCTCGGGGCGCGCGACCGCGGTTGCGCCTTCCCAGGCTGCGGACGTCCGGCATCCTGGTGCGATGCCCACCACATGACCGAGTGGAAAGAGGGCGGCGAGACCAGCGTCGACAACGGCGTCCTGCTCTGCCGGATGCACCACGTGCTGATCCACCACACCGGATGGGAGGTGTTCCTCGGCCCGGACCGCCACCCGTGGTTCCGGCCGCCCGCCGACCCGGGCAGCCCGGGTCGACGACCCGCACCGCTCCGATCGCATGCACGACGAACACTGACCGACCTCCCGCACGCCGCCCAGGCGGCCTGACCCCGGCCTATCGACCCGACGACACCAAGTCGTGCGCGCAGCACCTTCGTCGGCCGGCGACAGACACCGGCATCGACTCGCCTCAGGACGGGGCGGGTGTGTGTTCTTTGACAATTCCATACCGCGCCCGCGGAGCACTCGATCGGACTTCGCCACCTGCGGCCGACATTCAGGCGACGCCGAGGTACGCCTCCCGGACGGCGGGGTCGTGCAGGAGGTCGCGGCCGCGGCCTTCGAGGGTGATCGAACCGGTCTCCAGGATGTAGCCGCGATCGGACCGGCTCAGCGCCTGCTGCGCGTTCTGCTCGACGAGCAGGATCGTGGTGCCGGCGGCATTGATCTCGGCGATGATCGAAAATATCTGCTTGATCACCATCGGCGCCAGGCCCATCGACGGTTCGTCGAGCAACAGGAGGCGGGGCCTGGCCATCAGCGCCCGGCCGATGGCCAGCATCTGCTGTTCCCCACCGGACATGGTGCCGCCGTACTGCTTGCGCCGCTCACCGAGCCGGGGGAAGAGTTCGAAGACCCGGTCCAGCGCCTCACCGTAGGCGGCCTTGGACTCGAATCTCCGGCCGTAGCAACCCATGTCGAGGTTCTCCAGCACCGTCATGCCCGGGAAGATGTGCCTGCCCTCCGGTACCTGGACGATGCCGCGCGCGACGCGCTGGTGCGTCGAGAGCCCATCGATCCGCGCCCCCTCGAAGTAGATCTCCCCGCTGGTCAGTTTGTTGAGCCCGGAGATCCCGCGCATCGTCGTCGACTTGCCCGCGCCGTTCGCGCCGAGCAGGGTCACCAGTTCGCCCCGGTCGACGCGCAGCGAGATACCGTGCAGGGCGGTGATCCGGCCGTAGCCGATCACCACGTCGCGCAGCTCGAGCACCGGCGGACCGTCCGAAGCACCGGCGGCCGGGTACGACGCGCCGCGGCCGGATTCATTCGAGTTCGTCATCGGGCACCCCCAGGTAGGCCGCGATCACCGCGGGATTCTCGCGGACCTGCGCCGGCGTGCCCTCGGCGATCTTGCGGCCGAACTCGAGCACGACGATCCGGTCGGTCACGCCCATCACCAGGCGCATGTCGTGCTCGATGAGCAGGACGGTGTAGCCGTCGTCGCGGATCTTCATGATCAGGTCCATCAGCGCCGACTTCTCGCTCGGATTGAAGCCGGCCGCCGGCTCGTCCAGGCACAGCAGCTTCGGCTCGGTCGCCAGGGCACGCGCGATCTCCAGCCGCCGCTGATCGCCGTACGGCAGATTCGACGCCTTCTCGGCGGCCCGCGCGCCGATCCCGACGAATTCCAGCAGCGCCATGCCCCGGTCGACGGCGTCACGTTCCTCGCGGTAGAGCCGCGGCGAGCGGAAGATCGCACCCCACACGGACGTCTTGTGCCGGGCGTCGGTGCCGACGCACACGTTCTCCAGCGCCGTCATCTCGCCCCAGAGCCGGACGTTCTGGAAGGTCCGCGCGATTCCCCGGCGCGTGATCTGGTGCCGTTTGACCTTGCCCAGCGGCGCCCCGTCGAACACGACGGTGCCGCGTGTCGGGGTGTACACGCCGGTGATCGCGTTGAAGCACGTCGTCTTGCCCGCGCCGTTCGGGCCGATCAGACCGAGGATCTCGCCGCGCCGGATCTCGAACGTGACATCGTCGAGGGCGGCGAGTCCGCCGAACTCGACGGTCAGACCCGCCACCTCCAGAAGGACCGCGCCTTCGGTGACCGCGATGTCGCGGTGCGGGGCGACGGCCCGCGCCACCGCGCGTGGATCGGCCAGCTCGGCGTCGACCGCGGCCGGGTCGAGGACGACGGTGGCCTCGGGATCGGCCAGCGCCTCGGCCACCTGCTCGGCCGGTGACTCGATACCCGGCACGGACGAAGCGGCGTCGTCGTCCGCGGCGTGCCTGCTCATGCGTTCGCCTCCTCGCCACCGGGCCGGTTCTCCGGGGACGGCGGCACCCGGAGGACCGCCGCATACACTCGCCGCCCGAAGGTGATCAGCCGCGCCCGGACCGGGAACAGGCCCTGCGGCCGGAAGATCATCAGGATCACCAGAGCGAGACCGAAGAACAGGTACTTGTAGTCGCCGAGCGACTGCTCACCCACCTGCACGCCCTGCACCCGCGCCGGCAGGTACACGATGATGAACGCGCCCACGATCACCCCGAGCTTGTTGCCCTGGCCGCCCAGGACCACCGCGCAGAGGAAGAGCATGGAGTTGATCACGGTGAACGCCTTCGGGTCGACGTACTGCACCTGCCCGGCGTAGACGGCACCGGACAGTCCGCCGATCCCGGCGCCGATCACGAACGCCCACAGCTTGTACTTGAAGGTCGGCACACCCATGATCTCCGCGGCGTCCTCGTCCTCCCGGATCGCCACCCACGACCGGCCCACCCGGCTGCGTTCCAGATTGCCGATCATCAGCAGTACCAGCACCACCAGTGCCAGACCCAGCCAGTACCACCACACGCCGTAGCTGAGGAGCCCGGAGTTGTTGGAACTGGCGAACACGCCGTCGGGATGCCGGGCGCTGGTGCCGAGTTCGGGGAACAGCACCCCCTGCAGACCTGCCGGGCCGTTGGTGACGTCGCTCAGGTTGTCGGCGAGCAATCGGACGATCTCACCGAAGCCGAGCGTCACGATCGCCAGGTAGTCGCCGCGGACGCGCAGCGTCGGGCTGCCGAGGATCACGCCGGTGACACCGGTGATCACGATGGCCAGCGGCACGCAGGCGAGCCACGCCCACGGTCCGGAGAAGATGCCGTGGTCGGGGCTGTTCCACACAGGGCTCGCCGGGCTGGTCAGCAGCGCGACCACGTAGGCGCCGACCGCGTAGAAGCCGACGTAGCCGAGGTCGAGGAGTCCGGTCTGCCCGACGACGACGTTGAGACCGATCGCGATCAGGGCGACCATCGCGAACTGCGCCATCGTCGCGCCGAAGTCGGTCGCCGTAGTGGTGATCAGCGGCGGCTTGATCACCGGCAGCAGGGCGAGCAGTCCGAAGGCCACCACGCCCACCGCCCACTGGGCGGGCCGCGGCAGCGCGTCCCACCACTCCCGGATCCGGTCGCCGGGCGCGCCGAGCGCCCGCACCCATCCGCGCGAATCGGCCGCCGGGCCGCTGTGCTGGTTCATACTCGCGCCTTCCCGAGCTTCTCCCCGAGGATGCCCGTCGGCCGGAACATCAGCACCAGGATCAGCAGCGCGAACGCCACCACGTCCTTCCACTGGTTGCCGAAGACCACCGACCCGTAGTTCTCCATCACACCGAGCAGGAGGCCGCCCAGCAGGGCTCCGCGCACATTGCCGATGCCGCCGAGCACCGCCGCGCAGAACGCCTTGATGCCGAGGATGAAGCCGCCGGAGTAGATGACCGTGTTGGGATACCGCATGGTGTAGAGCAACGCCGCCGCTCCGGCCAGCAGACCGCCGAGAAGGAACGTGACGGTGATGATCCGGCCCCGCGAGACACCCATGAGCATCGCCGCGTCCGGGTCCTGCGCCACCGACCGGATGCCGCGGCCCAGCCGGGTCTTGTTGATCAGCAGGTCGGTGCCCGCCGCCAGGACCAGCGCCGACACGATGACGATCAGCGTCACGTTCGAGACGGACGCGCCGAACACCGAGAACTGCTCTTTCGGGGCGACGAGCCGGATGGCCGGCTGCGCGCTCGACCCGCCGAGCGGCGGATTCGACGGCACTTTCGGCAGCACGTAGTGCACCAGTTCCTGGAGCACGAACGACATGCCGATCGCGGTGATCAGGAACGCCAGCGGCTTGGCGTTGCGCCGTCGCAACGGCCGGTAGGCGATGAACTCCACGCCGACCGCCACCGTGCCGGAGACCGCCATGCCGATCAGCCCGGCGACGGCGAGGAAGCCGACGGTCGCCAGGGTCCCGACGTCGTAGGTGTCGCCGGACGGGGTGAAGCCGAGGACCAGCAGACCGACGTAGACGCCGAACATGCCGAGCATGAAGACCTCGGAGTGCGCGAAGTTGATCAGCCGGAGCACGCCGTAGACCAGCGTGTACCCGCAGGCCACCAGCGCGTACACGGAACCGTAGGCCAGGCCCTCGATCGTCAGGTTCCAGAATCCCTCGCGGAGGGAACCGAGATCGAAGCCGATGGTCGCGTTGGCCAGCGAGGTCGTCGCGCCGGCCAGGGAATGCACGATCATGCGTCCCTTTCGGACTCGGGTGGCAGACCCCGGTGCGCCCGGGCGGTGATGTCCGTGCGCACCGGGGTCTCCGGCGCTACTTGACCTCGTACATCCAGATGAGCGACGACTTCAGCTCACCGTTCGGCTGCCACTCGTAGGCGCGGGCCAGGCCGACCCCGGAATAGGTGCGGACGTATTCCAGCAGCTCCGCGCGGGTGCGCTTGCCCTCGGCGATGCCCTTCATCAGGATCGACGCGAGGTCGTAGGCCTCCACCGAGTAGACGCCGGGCGCCTGCTTGAACTTGTCGGTGTACTCGGTCTTGAACTTGCTCGGCGCCGGGCCGCACGGGCACGACAGGTAGGCGCCCTTCGCGGAGTCGCCCGCCTGCTTGATGAACTGCGGATCGTTGGCGCCGTCACCGGAGACGAAGGTGATGTCCGGTGCCGCCGTCTTCAGCTGCTGCGCGAGCGGAGCGGCTTCGGCGTAGTAGCCGGCGAAGAAGACCGCATCGGGCTTGGCGGCGGTGATCTTCGAGATCAGGGCCGCGAAGTCGCGCTCCCCCTTCTTCACCTCGCCCTGGCACGACGCCACGTTCGCCGAGCCGAGTGTCGCCACGATCGCCCGCGAGAGCCCGGCACCGTACTCGGTGTCGTCCTTGACGACGCAGACCTTGGTCTTGCCGAGCTTCCCGGTCAGGTACCTGGCGACGGCGGGACCCTGGACGTCGTCGTTGGCGAGGCCGCGGAAGAAGGTCTTCCAGCCGTTGCCGGACAGCGCCGGATTGGTGGCCGAGGCGGTGACCGCGACCAGACCGGCCTGGTTGAAGACGCCGCCGGTGGCCTTGGTCTCTCCGGAGAAGCCGGGGCCGATGAGTCCGACGATCGACTTGTCGTTCACGATCTGCGGCGCCACCTGCGTCGCCTTCTGCGGATCGCCCTCGGTGTCGAAGGTCTTGAGCACGATCTTGCAGTTCGGGTTCGCCGCGTTGTGCTGCGCGACGGCCAGCTGCGCGCCGTCGCGCATGTTGATACCGAGCGCCGCGTCCGCGCCGGTCAGCGCACCCATCTGCGCGAGCGTCGTCTCGGGACACTGCGCCTTGCCGTCTCCCGCCGGATCCAGCGCCTGGTTCTCGGCGACGGCCTGCTGCTCGTTGCCCTGCGTGTCGATCTGGGCCAGCGGCGTGATCTCCAGGCCGGAGCCGGAGGACGCCGTGTCGGTGGACTTGTCGCCGCACGCGGACAGGGCCATGACCCCGGCCAGTGCCGCCGCGACGGCGGCCGTCCGGACGTGACGCCGCGAATTCAACCTCGGCATATCGAAACCTCTTCTGCTGTGACCCGGCGTGGCGCCGAGAGGTCATCCGCTCGAAAGACCTGGGCAAAAGATAAGCGGAATCTGTGCGTTGGGTGTGAGCTTTCCCACGAACTCCCCGGTCGCCGGCATCGAGATTTTCCCAGTGTTAACAGACGGGGCTCAGGAAGCGGTGTCGCCGCCCAGGGTCTCGACGACGACCTGCGCCACCGCCTTCATCGTCACGCGGCGGTCCATGGCGTTGGTCTGGATCCACCGGAAGGCCTCCGGTTCGGTGAGCGCCTGCTTCTCCATCAGCAGGCCCTTGGCGCGTTCGATGAGCTTGCGCGCCTCGAAGCGCTCGTTCATCCCGGAGATCTCGTCCTCGAGCGCCTTGAGTTCACGGAAGCGGCTGAGGGCGACCTCGATGGCGGGCACCAGATCGGACTGGTTGAACGGCTTGACGAGGTACGCCATGGCGCCGGCGTCGCGGGCCTTCTCGACGAAGTCGCGCTGGCTGAAGGCGGTCAGCATGACGACCGGGGCGAGTCGTTTCCGGGCGATCTCGCTGGCCGCGTCGATCCCGTCGCGCACCGGCATCTTGATGTCCATGATGACGACGTCGGGGTGCAGCGACTCGGTCAGATCGACCGCGACCTGCCCGTTGGGAGCCTCGCCGGCGACGTCGTAGCCCTCATCGCGCAGCATCTCGCACAGGTCCATGCGGATCAGGGAGTCGTCCTCGGCGACGACCACCCGGTGGGTACGCGGCTGGTCCGGCGTGGACCCGGCTTCGCTCATCGACTCACATCTTCTCGATCGGTGGTCTCGCCGGACACCGGCGAGGAAGGTGACAGTGCCCCGGGCCGGACTCGAACCGGCACCCCTTTCGAGACCGCATTTTGAGTGCGGCGCGTCTGCCAATTTCGCCACCGGGGCTGGTGAACGTGCGTAGTGCAGTGTACGGACCCGGCGGCCGTCGTACACATTCACCCTCCCGGACACGCCGTGACGCGGCAGGATCGGAGCATGTCGTCCTCACCCTCGCACCCCGCCGGCCCGCTTCTGGAGATCGCCGTGCAGGACCCCGCCGGCGCGGCGATCGCCCGGACCGCCGGCGCCGACCGCATCGAACTCTGCGCCGCGCTGGGCGCCACCGGCGGACTGACCCCGTCGCCGGGCACCCTTCGCGCCTGCGCCGGCGTCTGGCACGACGCGCCGCTCCCCGCCGTGCATGTCCTGCTCCGGAACCGGCCGGGCGGGTTCGTCTACTCCCCCGGCGAGATCTCCGTACTGGTCGACGACGTCGCGCTCGCCGTCGAACTCGGCGCCTCCGGGGTGGTGATCGGCGCGCTCACTCCCGACGCCGAACTGGATCTCGACGGCACCCGGCGGCTGGTCGATGCCGCCCGCACCGCCGAACGAGCCGCCGGGCGACGCGTCGAGGTCACCTTCCACCGCGCCATGGACGTCGCCGCCGATCCGGTGGCCGCGCTGCGGACGCTCGCCGGTCTCGGTGTCGACCGGGTGCTCACCTCGGGCGGCGCCGCGCGCGTCGGGCTCGGCCTGGCGGAACTCGGGCGACTGGTCGAGGCCGGCACCGGCGTGCAGATCATGGCCGGTGGCGGCGTCACCATCGACGACATCGCCCCGCTGTGCGCCCTCGGCGTCGACGCCGTGCACCTGTCGGCCAAGACCGTCGAACCGGACCCGGGAGCCGCCGGTCCGGGCGGCGGAACGGCCGGCGACCTGGAGGTCACCTCCCCGGAAACGGTGGAACGGGCATACCGGGAAATCCGCCGCTGCCGCGGCGGGGGGACGTAGACATCGTTAGAGACGTCCGCTACGCTACGTTACGTCTCAGTAACATCACAGGAAGTCTCACATCTCTAAGTCGGGGAGTTGTCTGTCACATGGTTCAGGTCACCGCGGCGCGATTGCGCCGTTTACTGGTCCTCCTACTCGTTCCCATCCTGATCGCCGCGGGCGCGCTGCTCGTCGTCAGCCCGCCACGGTCGGACGCCGCCGTGTTCGGGGCGCTCGGCGCCAAGTGGACCAAGACGGCGGAGGGCCCGCAGAAGTATCCGGGCTACACGGTGACCCCGGACGTCCCGATCCGGATGAGTGACGGCACCGTCCTGCGCGGCAACCTGATCCGTCCCGCGGATGCCCGCGGTCACGCGATCGACAAGAAGATGCCGACGATCGTGAACATGACGCCGTACACCAAGATGGTGAGCGCGCTCGCCTCCGAGGTGATGAACTTCCCCGTGCTGATGCCGGAGCTGATCGCCCTGCTCAACGCGATCAATCTGCGGGGCACCGTGCTGTCCGGCTACAACGACCTCGTCGGCTCGCTGCGCAGCGGCTTCGTCGACGGCTTCTCCTACGATCCCAAGCTGATCCGCTCGGGATACAACATGCTGGTCGTCGACGTTCGCGGCACCGGCTTCTCGCAGGGCACCTGGCAGGTGTTCGGTCCGCGGGAGCGCAAGGACACCGTCGAGGTGGTGGACTGGGCGTCGAAGCAGAAGTGGTCGAACGGCAAGATCGGCATGGCCGGCGCGTCGTACTCGGGTATCAACCAGCTGCAGGCCGCGGCCGACCAGCCGGGCAAGATCGGCGCGCTCTTCCCGATCGTGCCGGGTGCCGATCTGGTCCGCGACGTCGTCGCACCGGGCGGTGGCGTCGGCTTCGGCTTCCTGTCCCTGTGGCTCACCCTGGTGAACACCACCAAGCTGATCCCGAACGTCGCCTCCATGCTGAACGGCACCTTCGACTGGCAGTGGCTGGCCGATCGCGTCAAGGATCCGCTGACCTTCTTCGATGTGATGGCGCAGGCCCTGAGCATGCAGCGCCCGGGCCAGGCGACCGGGGACACCCGCGCGCTGCTCACCGAGGGCACCGACCGGCGCACCGCGCTCAACACCGACGTCGGCCGGATCACGACCCCGACCTTCGCGATCGGCGGCTGGAACGACCTGTTCACCAACAGCGAGGCGCGGCTGCTGACCAACCTGAAGCAGCTACCGACCAGCCAGAAGAAGCTGATCATGGACGACGGCTACCACGTGACCGTCGGCTCGCAGTTCGGGACGCCGGGCAATCCGCCGAAGATGAACGTGCTGGCCCGCGCCTGGTACGACAAGTGGCTCAAGGGCATCGACAACGGCATCGACCGCTACGACCCGGCGACGCTGGCCTCGATGCCGCGCGACAACTTCGTTCAGGGGCCGAGCTTCCCGCTGCCCGGGTACACGCACCAGCGCCAGTACCTGACCGGCAAGCCGTCGGGTTCGGTGGGCACCCCGGTCGCGGGTGACGGCTCGCTGTCGTCGGCGGCTCCGGTCACCCGGACCACCCGCCTGGTCCAGCCGGGTCTGAGCAACATCTGCGGTAAGGACGGCGCTCAGGGCGCCGCCGGTGTGACGGCGGTCTTCGATTTCTGCGTCCGGGACAACCGGCTCGCCGAGGTCGCGGCGCAGACCTTCACGACCGCCCCCGTGAAGCAGCTGACCCGGATCTCCGGCTGGCCCGGCGTACAGCTGCTGCAGCGGCTGGGCGCCACCGACGGCTACTGGCACGTGACGGTGAACGTCGTCTCCCCCGACGGCCGTTCCCAGGTGATCTCGATGGGCCAGCTGGTGGTGTCACTCCGCGAAGTGGATCGCTCCCGCAGCGGTTTCGCGGCGAACGGCGACCTGGTCGATCCGTTCCTGTACCTCTCGCTGAACCACTACAAGCCGGTGAAGCCGGGACAGATCCTCCCGGTGAACATCCCGATGACGCCGACGCAGGCGGCGCTGCACCCGGGTGACCGGCTGCGGATCGACGTCTACTCGCTGAACGCGCCGAAGGCCCTGCCGCTCGGCCCGGAGATGTGGGCGAGCCGCTTCGGCCCGCAGTACCTGGAGATCGATCCGAAGAACCCGAGCTGGGTCTCGGTTCCGGTGGACCGCCCGCTGCGCTGACCCCGCGCCCGGAGGCCGGTGCCGCTCTCATTCGAGAACGGTGCCGGCCTCCAGTGCATCCCGGGACACCAGCTGACCCGGCTGATCATCGATCTCGACGAGGTAGCCGCGGGAGACGACGCGGACGTCGTGGATCCGGAAACCCTCATAGCAGGCGCCCTTGCCGGCCTCGACGTCGACGGCCCGGTCGAGCGACGTGGTCGCGATCAGGGAACCGCTGTGCGCGTCGTACAGCCGCACCCGCGAGCCGCGGCCGATCGGGCCGCCGTCGAGCGCCTTCTTGGTGGCGCAGTCGACCCGGACGTAGCCGCTGGCGGTGAACTTGGTGGTGCTCGCGATGCCGAAGACCAGCACCACCGCGGTGACGGCGGCGAGCAGCAGCGCGGCGAGCACGCTGACCACCCAGACCCAGCCGTGGTCGTGGCGGCGCCAGGCGCGCGGCGGCAGGAACGCACCGCGCGGCTGGAAGTACTGGATCTGCGGCATCCCCGGCCCCGGGTCAGTCACGCGGCGGGAAGTACTTGATCAGGGCTTCCTGCACCACCGAGGTCGCCAGGGTGCCGTCGCGCATGAAGAACCGGCCCGAACCGATGCCCCGCGAACCCGCCGCCACCGGCGACTCGGTGGCGTACAGCATCCACTCGTCGAATCGCGGCTCGCGGTGGAACCACATCGAGTGGTTCACCGTCGCCGCGAACAGCCGGTCCATCCCCCACGACAGACCGTGGGTGGTGATGATCGAATCGAGCACGGTCGTGTCGGAGGCGTACGCCATGGCCGCGACGTGCAGCAGCGGATCGTCGGGCATCGCGCCGTCGGCCTTCATCCAGACCCGGTTGTGTGTGAGGGTCTCCCCCGCGTCCTTCACCTTCCACGTCGGGTCGTTGGCGAACCGGATGTCGATCGGGTGCAGCGCGTTGACGAACAGCGCGATCTGGTCCTCGTACCCCTTGAAGTGCTCGCCGAGCGTCGGCAGTTCCTCTGGGAACGGCACCAGCGGGATCTTCACGGCGTGCTCGAGACCGACGTTGTTGTCCTGGAAGGCGACCAGCATGGTGAAGATCTCCTCACCGTCCTGCTTGGCCGTGACCTGCCGATTGGCGAAGGCCTTGCCGTCGCGGAACCGGTCGACGTGATACTCCATCGGCTTGTTGACGTCGCCGCCGCGAATGAAGTGGGCGTGCAGCGCGTGCACCGGCGGGGTGCCGCGGACCAGTGTCCGGCCCGCGGCGACCACGCCCTGGCCCAGCAGCTGACCGCCGAAGGTACGGGCGGTCTTCTGCTCGGGATGCCGTCCGAGGAAGACGTCGTCGGACACCTGCTCGATGTCGAGCAGCTCGATCAGTTTGCCCAGATCGCCGCCCTCGGTCTCCACCTTGATCTGATGGCTCGGGTCGTTCAGGTTGCGGGTCATCCCACAACCCTATTCGACGCCCGGCCCGCTCCGGGCCCAGGCGCGTCAGTGGTCCTGTTCGCCGATCCGATGCAGGTGCAGCAGATTGGTGGAGCCGGGCACCTGCGGCGGGGCGCCGGCCACGACCACCACCACGGAGCCGCGCTTGAGTTCGCCGTTGACCTCGCAGAACTCGTCGAGCTGGTCGATCATCGCGTCGGTGCTGCCGGCCTTGGGCACCAGGAACGGCGCGACGCCCCAGCTCATAGTGAGCTGATTGCGGGTGAGTTCCTGCGTGGTGAACACCATCAGCCGCAGCCGCGAATGCAGCCGCGCGATGCGGCGCGCGGTGTCGCCGGTCTCGGTGAACGCGGCGATCGAGGTGACGTTGAGGCGTTCGCCGATGTCACGGGCGGCGTACGTGAGCACTCCGCGCTGGGTCCGCGGCACGTGCTTGAGCGGCGGCACCTCGCGGCGGCTCTCCTCGGCGGCGACCACGATGTTGCCCATGGTGCGGACCGTCTCGAACGGGAACGCGCCCACCGAGGTCTCGCCGGACAGCATCACGGCGTCGGCCCCGTCGAGCACCGCGTTCGCGACGTCGGACGCCTCGGCGCGCGTCGGGCGCGAGTTCTCGATCATCGAGTCGAGCATCTGCGTCGCGACGATCACCGGCTTCGCGTTCTCGCGGGCGATCTGGATGGCGCGCTTCTGCACCAGCGGGACCTGCTCGAGCGGCATCTCGACGCCCAGGTCGCCGCGCGCGACCATGATCGCGTCGAAGGCCAGCACGATGGCCTCCAGATTGTCGATGGCCTCCGGCTTCTCCAGCTTCGCGACGGTCATCACGCGGCGGCCGACGCGGTCCATGATCTCGTGGACCAGTTCGACGTCACCGGGGCTCCGCACGAACGACAGCGCCACGAAGTCGACGCCGAGCCCGAGGGCGAACTCCAGGTCGGCGACGTCCTTCTCGCTGAGCGCCGGGACCGAGATGTTCATACCGGGCAGCGACAGGCCCTTGTGGTTGCTGACGGTGCCGCCCTCGGTGACGAGGCAGACCACGTCGTTGCCGTCGATCTCCTCGACCGTCAGACCGACCTTGCCGTCGTCGACCAGCAGGCGGTCGCCGGGCTGCGCATCGGCCGCGAGCTGCTTGTACGTGGTCGACACGCGGTCGTGGTTGCCGATGACGTCGTCGACGGTGATGCGGACGACCTCGCCCTTGAGCCAGTCGACGGCCCCGTTGGGGCGACCGTTGTCCTCGAACCAGCCGAGGCGGATCTTCGGTCCTTGCAGGTCAGCGAGGATGCCGACCGGCTTGCCGGTGATCTCGGCGGCCCGGCGCACCAGCTCGTAGACCTTCCGGTGGTCGTCGTGGGTGCCGTGGCTGAAGTTCATGCGGGCGACGTTCATCCCGCATTCGACGAGCTCTGTGATGCGCTCCTGAGTATTGGTGGCGGGTCCGAGGGTGCAGACGATCTTGGTTCGACGGGTCACGTCACCAAGGCTAGTCCTTCGGGCCCGAACCTTCCTCTTCAGTTCGAGACTCGGACAGTGGCCCGAATTCGTCGTCGGCGAGTTCCTCGTCGTCGACGTCGACGACGCTCACGCCGGCCGGATTCGTGACGGTCTCGGCGTCGTCGTCGACGGCCTCGGCGGGTCCGGAATCGGTGTCGGCGTCGGCGTCGGCGTGCTCGTCGGTGTCGGCGTGCTCTTCGGTGTCGTCCACGTCCGGGTCCGCCGACTCGTCGGTGCCGGGCTGATCGTCGGCGGGCTCTGCGGACTCGCCGGCCTCGGGCTCGTCGGTGCTGGGCTCGTCGGTCTCGGACTCATCCGTGCCCGAGGTCTCGTCCTCATCAACGGTCTCGTCCTGAGCGCCAGCCTCGTCCTCAGCGGCAGTCTCGTCCTCAGCAGCGATCTCGTCCTCGGCGACGGCCGCATCCTCGTCGGAGGTCTCGTCGGCAGCGGCGCCCGGATCGGCCGCGGCGTCCTCGTCGGACTCGGCGGACTCGGCGAGGGATTCCGCGGCGGTCTTCGGGGCGAGCACGACCATCCCGGTGTCCGCGGCGCTGGCGATCACCTCGCGGATCTCGATGCCGCCGACCTGCGAGGCCGGATCGGAGACCACCGTGTAGACGGTCGCATCGGCGCCGGACCCGGCGTCGTCGGCCTCGTCGGCGGCCCGGTCCTCGGCGGCCAGGATGTCGTCGTCGAGAACCTCCCGGTCGAGGTCTTCCGCCCCCAGCGCTTCCGCCTCCAGGTCTTCTGCGTCCAGGTCCTCAGCGTCCAGATCCTCGGCGTCCAGATCCTCGGCGTCGTCCAGATCCTCGGCGTCGAGGTCCGCGGTGCCGGGACCGACGGCGACCGGCACGTGTTCCGGCTCATCGTCGTCCAGCGCGGGCGGGACATAGCCCAGTTCACCCTCGGCGGCGAGTTCTTCGGCGCGACGCGGCCAGTACATCGACAACCCGGTCTCCCGGCCGCGCGGGGCGAGCACGAAGTAGAGGGCCGCGCACAGGAACACGATCGCCGCGGTGAAGATGTTGATCCGGATGCCGAGGATGTGGGTGGCGGCGTCGGTGCGCAGCAGCTCGACCCCGAAGCGGCCCGCGCAGTAGCCCGCGACGTAGAGCGCGAACAGCCGGCCGTGCCCGATCCGGAAGCGGCGGTCGAGCAGCACCAGCACGATCACCACCAGCACGTTCCACAGCGCCTCGTAGAGGAACGTCGGGTGCACCACGCTGTGCAGGACGCCGGTCGACACCCCGTCGGGCAGCGAGATCCCGGTCTCGGCGCCGTCGCGGCGCACATACAGTTCCAGGCCCCACGGCAGCGTGGTCGGACCGCCGTACAGTTCCTGGTTGAAGTAGTTGCCGACGCGCCCGATGGCCTGCGCCAGCAGGATCGCCGGCGCGATCGCATCGCCGAACGGCGGCAGTTTGATGCCCTTCCAGCGGCAGCCGATCCAGGCGCCGAGGGCGCCGACCAGTACCGCACCCCAGATGCCGAGACCACCGTCCCAGATGGCGAGCGCCCCGGAGATACCGCGGCCATCGGTCCCGAAGTAGCGATACCAGTCGGTGGCCACGTGGTAGAGCCGGCCGCCGATCAGGCCGAACGGCACCGCCCAGAGGGCGACGTCGAGCACATCGCCGGGCCGGCCGCCGCGGGCCTGCCAGCGCCGGTCGCCCCACCAGACGGCGACGACGATGCCGATGATGATGCAGATCGCATAGGCGCGCAGGGGTACCGGTCCGAGGTACCAGACCCCCTGCGGAGGACTGGGCAGGTACGCGAGAACGCTCGTGTGACTCACGCGTCCACCCTAAAGCACCGACTCTCCACGTCGGGTCCCCGTCGCTGTCGCGGAACCGTGGTGTCTTACGACGTCGCCCCGTCGGCCACTCCGGTGTCCGCCCGGGAGCGGAGCGGACCCTTGTGCCACAGCGGCAACAGCCCGCGCCGCGCACCGCCGGATTCCACGCCCCGTCCCGTCGGCCATCCGCCCTCCGCCACCCGCGCCGCGCGCTGCCACGCGTCCGCGTAGCCGCCGGGATGGTCGATGGTGCAGACCGACGGGCACCGCGTGTGGAGGAACTCGGCGAAACCCCCGGCGACGGGTTCCTCGAGTGTCCCCGCGGCGAAGTCCGCCATCAGCGTCTCGACAGCACCTTCCGCGCAGGTGCGGTTCACGCCGATTCCCCCGTGCGGTCCGCGCGCCGCCCATCCGGTGGCGTACACACCGCTGCGCACCTCGCCGGTGCGCGGGTCGATCACCCGGTGGCCGTCGTTCGGAATCGTGTGGGTCTCCGCACAGAACGGCACCCCGTCGATCGCGCCGCCACGGAAGCCGATGGCGCGCAGCATGAGCGTCGCCTCGAGTGTCCGGCACCGTCCGTCCGCGCCGCGGAGTACGACATCGAGTCCCTCGTCTCCGCGGGTGATCTCGGTCGCCTCGGTGCCGAATCGCAAGACGATGCGCCGGGCACCCGGCACCCGCCCGGTGCCGGCGGCGATTCGCAGCAGGTCGGCCTTCGGTGACTCCGGGGCCGCGGCCAGGTCCGCGGCATCGACGACCACCTGTACTCCGGGTGTCTGCATGAGACCGTGCAACTCCGCAGCGGTGAACGAGGCGTGCTCGACCCCTCGGCGGCCACAGATCACCACCTCCTCGACCCGCGAGGCACGCAGCGCGGCCAGGGCGTGCGGGGCCGTCCCGGTACCGGTCAGCGTCTGCGGCGGTGCCGCCAAGATCCTGGCCATGTCGAGTGCCACGTTGCCGTTGCCGACGATCACCACGCGCCGGCCGGTCAGATCCGGCGAGAGCCTTCGATGGTCGGGATGGTCGTTGTACCAGCCGACGAACGCCAGAGCACCGACGGTGAGTTCTTCGCCCGGCACGGCCAGCGGGCGTTCATGCTGAGCTCCGTGCGCGTAGATCACGGCGTGGTGGTGGCGCATCAGATCGGAATGGTCGACATCGGTACCGACCTCGACTCCGAGGTGGAGGTGAAACCGCTGTTGCTGCCCGCGCATCCACCGGAACTGACCTGTCACCGACTTGGTCTCGGGATGGTCGGGGGCGACTCCATAGCGGATCAGACCGCCCGGAACGGGCAGCTTGTCGAGCATGGTCACCTCGACGCCCGGGTGGCGCAGAAGCGATCGTGCGGCATACCAGGCCGCCGCTCCGGATCCGACGATCGCCACCCGCAGACCGCCGGCACCGGCGTGAATGCCGGGCACCTCGCGGCGTTCCCACCGCGGAGACGTCGGATGATCGGCGTAGTAGCCGGCGTTGACCTCGGCGAACCATCGCTGGTCACCGCGGAGATCCGTGTCCGGCACGATCGCCCCGATCGGGCAGGCGTCCGCGCAGGCTCCACAGTTGATGCACGTGTGCGGATCGATGTGCAGGATCTCGGCGGCACCGAATCCCGGCTCGTCGGGTGTCGGGTGGATGCAGCCCACCGGACACGCCGTGAGGCAGGAGGCGTCGCTGCAGCAGTTCTGGGTGATGACGTAAGACACGGCAGGACTCCTCGCTACGTATCCGACGACTCGGCCAGCTCCTTCAGGAGCGGCAGCGGGTAGGGACAGGAACCGGCGCCGACGATGCGCGATCCGCCCCACGGGTCCTGGTCGACCAGTAGGCCGGGCACCGGGGGATTCGATCCGATGGTCAGCGTCACGGGCTGGTTGACGGTCCGGTGCAGCGACGCCAGCACGGGGGTGGGCAGGATCCGCCCGGACCAGCGAATCGCATTGTCGATCGGCTGGAACACCGCCAGAATGTGTATCTCGACATCGACGTTGCCGCCGTCGGCGTCGTGCAGAACGGCCGGGCCGCGGTAGTCCTCGCCCTCCTCGCGATCGTCCCGGCGAGTGAACTCGAAATCGCCGAGACGGGGACGCTTACCGATCACCGGGTTGAGATGCTCGCGCCGGCCGTCGATGTTTCGCGACGCCTGAGCCTGAGCGTGTCCCCGGACCTCGACACGCGTGCAACGGCGTTCGACCAGTGTCTGGACGCAGCGGGCTGCGTAGCGGCCCGACATGCGATCGGTGACCACGAAGTAGTTCGGGAACCCGTGCCGGGCGACACCGAGGTATCTGTGCTCGCCGAAACGCCGTCGTGAGTCGCTCTCGTCGAGCAGTCCGCGGCGGTGGGGTGCCTCCGCCGAATCGATGATCACGTCCACCGCGCGGGTCGTCCCGTCGCCGCCGGTGATGACCCACTTGTCCAGGTCGGCGTCGAACGCGACCGGCCGGTCCGGGGCGACGGTGAGAACGTCGCTCTTCAGCGCCGGCCGCGCGCGGCGTACGAACTCGCCGATGCCCTCACCCTTCCCGCGCACCGCGACATCGGTCGCGGCGCCGACGACGGCGTTCACTCCAGGAACCCGTAGTGCCGCCACATCCGCTGGGCGATCGACCCCATGAGCCCGTTGTCGGTCATGAAGCGATACAGCGACTGGAAGGCTTCGCGTCGCAGGGCGTTCACCTGCTCGTTGGCGCGCGCCTGACGCATCGCTTCCTTCGGATCCAGGCCCGTCCGGCGATAGACCTCTTCGTTGTACATGATGCGGCGCAGGACGAAGCCCGCGATGCCGTTCGTCTGCCCCACGACGAACCGCTCCCACCGCGATGAACGCTCCAGACGCCGGAGAACGCCCTCTCGCGCATACCTGATATGCCGGGCTTCCTCCGCCGTATGGATACGGAACATCTGGGCGACGATCGGTTGAATAGCCGGATCGTGCGCCGCCTTGCGCTGCAGGTCGTCGAGAATCTCCTCGCCGCAGAGCGCCGCGACCCACAGCATCACGCCCCGGTACGCGACCGGCATCCACTGCACCACCCGTGCTTCGAGCGTGGAGAGCCGGTAGGGCTGCGCGCCGACGGCGGCAGCCCCGCGCCCGAACATGATCATGTGGCGGGTCTCATCGCCGATCTCGGTCAGCGCGTAGTGCACCTCCCGGGCCGACGGATCCTGGTACAGCATCGTCCGCAGCAGCCCCTGGTTGAGGGTGTTCTCGAACCAGACGCCGCGGCTGAGCAGGTTCGCCACCTCTTGCCGCGACAGTTCCACGCGCTGACGGTGCGTCATCGATTCCCACATCGGGGTGCCGTACAGCGAGACGAACTCGACCGGCAGATAGAAGACATCGGGATCCTGTGGCGCATCCCAGTCGATGTCGACGGCCGAATCGTACGAGCGGCGCGACGAGGCATCGAGCAGACGGTCGGCGACCGCCTCCGGATCACTCGGCGATACCGCACGCACCGGGGGAGAGAACATCGTCATGGCGGGCCTCCAACCTGTTTCACGATCGACGGGCCGCACGCCCATCGGTTGTCTTCTCGAACGCTAGCAGTCATATAGACATATGTCATCCATCTGTCTATAAATGCGTCAGGGCTCGGGCAGACACCGAGGTAGACTGCGTCTATGTCACGTCGTCCGGGCCCTCGAACCGCCGCCAGTACCCGCGACAGGATCCTCCGGGCCGCACTGGGGCTGGCCGAAACGACGGGTTTCCGGAAAGTCTCGATGGACGAGATCGCCCGTCTCGGCGGTATCGGCCGCGCGACCCTGTACATGCATTTCAACGGCAAGGACTCGCTGATCCGCGCGGTGGTCGATTCCGAACTCCAGCGGTTCTTCACGACGATCACCGAGTCGGTGCAGGGCATCGACGACCCGGACGACCGCTTGATCGCCGGTTTCAGCGCCGGGTACCGGTGGCTGCGCGGTCATCAGGCGCTGCAGACGACCCTCAAGGTCAATCCCGACGCGATCAAGCAGTACATCGTCGCCGAGCACAGCAGCGCCCTCGATCTGGCGCGCACGTTCGTCGAACCGCTCGTCTGCGACGAACTCCCCGACCCGGTGCTGCGGTCTCAGTTCGCCGAATTCGTGGCCAGGCAGATCCACTCACTGGTGCTGATTCCGGGCGGCGTGGTCGGCATCGACGGTGCGACAGGACCGGAAGACTACGCACGGCAGTTCCTGGTGCCGGCGCTCACGGCACTCCGCGCCAGATCCGGCGACGCGGCACTGACCTGCGGCGTCGCCACCGTCTGACACTCAGGACGCCCGGATCGAACGGTGCGGGCGGGCCATCATGCCGCCGCACCGACCGGGGCGGCTACCCGACCTTCCGGACGCCCTCGGCGAGCTCGGTGACCAGGCTGGACAACTCCCCCGGCCCCTGCGTCGCGGCCGAGACCAGCGCTGAGCCGACGATCACGCCGTCGGCGTATTCGGCGATCTCGGCGGCCTGCCGCCCGTCGCGCACACCCAGCCCGACGCCGATCGGGATGTCGGAGTGCTCGCGGATCCGCGCGCAGAGTTCGGGGGCGAGGTTGTCGACGGCGTCGCGCGCACCGGTCACGCCCATCGTCGACGACGCGTAGACGAAGCCGCGGCAGTGATCGAGGGTCATCGCCAGCCGTTCGGGCGTCGACGACGGCGCCACCAGGTAGATGCGGTCCAGGTGATGCGCGTCGGAGGCGGCCTCCCACTCGGCCCCCTCGTCGGGGATGAGGTTCGGCGTGATGAGGCCGAGGCCGCCGGCGGCGGCGAGGTCCCGCGCGAAGGCGTCGACGCCGTATTTGAGGACCAGATTCCAGTAGACCATCACGACGGGGGCGGCCCCGGCGCCGGCCACGGTCTCCACGGCCCGGAAGACGTCGCGCACGCGGCTGCCGTTCGCCAGGGCGAGTTGCGTGGCCTTGGCGATCGTCGGGCCGTCCATCACCGGGTCGGAGTACGGGATGCCGACCTCGACGATGTCGCAGCCGGACTCGACCATGATGCGCAGCGATGCGAGGGAGTCGTCGACCGTCGGGTAGCCGACCGGGAAGTAGCCGATCAGGGCGGCGCGGTCCTCGGCGCGGCAGGCGGCGAAGGTCTCGCCGAGGCGGGACTCGGCGCCGGGAGCACTTCGACGGGGCTCAGCATGAACTCCGCGAGCGGGCCGGGTGTTGTCGGGTGCGGGCGTGCTCACTGATGGTTCTCCTGTGCCTCATTCGCCTGGGCCTTCGCGGCCTGCTGGGCGGCGTATTCGAACTCCGACGGCGGCTTGCCGAACAGCCCGAACCATTCCGCGGCGGTGTCGACGTCCTTGTCGCCGCGCCCGGACAGGCTGACGACGATGATCGCGCCCTCCCCCAGTTCGCGGCCCAGTTTCAGCGCGCCGGCGACGGCGTGCGCGGACTCGATCGCCGGGATGATGCCCTCGCGGCGCGAGAGCAGCGCGAGGGCGTCCATCGCCTCGGTGTCGGTGACCGGCCGGTACTCCGCGCGGCCCGTCTCCCGCAGGTAGGCGTGTTCGGGTCCGACGCCCGGGTAGTCCAGGCCGGCCGAGATGGAGTGCGATTCGATGGTCTGCCCGTCCTCGTCCTGCAGCAGGTACGAGTAGGCGCCCTGGAAGGCGCCGGGGCTGCCGCCGGTGAAGGTGGCCGCGTGCCGGCCCGTCTCCACGCCGTCGCCCGCGGCCTCGAACCCGACCAGGCGTACGGCGGCGTCGTCGATGAACGGGTGGAAGATGCCGATGGCGTTGGAGCCACCGCCGACGCAGGCGACGACGGCGTCGGGCAGCCGGCCGGCCTGATCGAGGATCTGGACGCGGGACTCCATGCCGACGATGCGCTGCAGGTCGCGCACCATCATCGGGAACGGATGCGGTCCGGCGGCGGTGCCGAAACAGTAGTAGGTGTCATCGGCATTGCCCACCCAGTCGCGCAGCGCCTCATTGATGGCGTCCTTGAGCGTCGCCGAACCGGTCTCGACGGCGACGACGTCCGCACCCAGCAGCCGCATCCGGGCCACGTTGAGGGCCTGCCGCTCGGTGTCGACGCGGCCCATGTAGATCACGCATTCCAGGCCGAGCAGCGCGCACGCGGTGGCGGTGGCGACGCCGTGCTGACCGGCGCCGGTCTCGGCGATCACCCGGGTCTTGCCCATCCGCTTGGCGAGCAGCGCCTGGCCGAGAACGTTGTTGATCTTGTGTGAGCCGGTGTGGTTGAGGTCTTCCCGCTTGAGGAAGAGCCGCGCGCCCCCGGCCTCGTCGGACAGGCGGGTGGCCTCATACAGCGGCGACGGCCGCCCGGTGTAGTCGCGCTGCAGACCGTCGAGCTCGGCGAAGAACTCATCGTCGGTGCGGAGCTTCTCGTAGGTGGCGGTGGCCTCCTCGATCACCGCCATCAGTGCCTCGGGGACGTGCCGGCCGCCGAACACGCCCCAGTGGCCCTTCTCATCGGGGCCGATCGGCGAGCGCTGCGCGACACCGTCGCTGGCCCGGGGGAAACGCGGCGAGCCGCCGTCTGCGGAATGTTCGGTCACGGTTCCTCAGTATCCTCGTCGTCTCGATGGATGCGCGAATCGGACCCGGGCGGTGCCGCGGGTTCGGTGCTCCCGGAGGTGGTGGGCTGGTCAGTGCGACGGTTTGGGGCACGACGGATGCGTGCCCGCGGTCACCAGGTCGGAGACCGCCTGGCGGGGGTCGCCACTGGTGACGAGGCCCTCGCCGACCAGCACGGCGTCGGCTCCGGCGCCGGCGTAGGCCAGCAGGTCGGCGGTGCCGCGGACACCCGACTCGGCGATCTTGATGATGTTCGACGGCAGGCCCGGCGCGATCCGGCCGAAGCAGTCGCGGTCCACCTCGAGCGTCTTGAGATTGCGCGCGTTGACGCCGACGACGGTCGCACCGGCTTCCAGCGCGCGGTCGGCCTCTTCTTCGGTGTGCACCTCGACCAGCGCGGTCATCCCGAGCGATTCGGTGCGGTCGAGCAGCGAGGCCAGCGCCTGCTGCTCCAGGGCCGCCACGATCAGCAGGATCACGTCCGCGCCGTGCGCGCGCGCCTCGTGGATCTGGTACGGCCCGACGATGAAGTCCTTGCGCAGGATGGGGATGTTCACCGCGGCGCGGACGGCGTCGAGATCGGCGAGGCTGCCGCGGAATCGTCGTTCCTCGGTGAGGACGCTGATGATCCGGGCGCCGCCGGCCTCGTAGGCCTGGGCCAGGTCCGCGGGGTCGGGGATGTTGGCGAGGTCGCCCTTCGACGGGCTCGCCCGCTTGACCTCGGCGATCACGCCGATCCCGGGAAGGTGCAGCGCGGCGGTCGCGTCGCGGGGCTCGGGGGCGCGCTCGGCGGCCCGCTTCACCGCGGCCAGATCGAGAACGGATTCGCGCGCGGCGACGTCGGCCTTCACGCCCTCGATGATCGAGTCGAGTACTGTGCCGCCAGTCACCGAACCAGCCCCTTTCTCGCGTACCTCTCCGGCTGTGGGGTCCAGCCTAGAGACCGTGCCGGGCCACCCGGCCCCCGGGGTCTGCTACGCCCAGCTCGGCGGCGAGGTAGGGCGCGGTGACGCTGCCCGGCGCCGCGGCGACCTGCGCCGGGGTGCCCGCGGCGACCACGGCGCCGCCGTCACCGCCCGCGCCGGGGCCGAGGTCGATCACGTGATCGGCCTGCGCCACCACCCGCATGTCCAGCTCCGCGGCGACCACGGTGTTACCGGCGTCGACCAGCCGGAACAGGTGCGCGAGCAGCCGGTCGGTGTCGGCCGGATGCAGGCCGGCGGTCGGCTCGTCGAGCACGTAGAGGGTGCCGCCGCGCGCGGCGCGCTGCAGTTCGCTGGCGAGTTTCACGCGCTGCGCCTCGCCGCCGGAGAGCTCGGTCGCGGGCTGTCCGAGGCGGAGGTAACCGAGCCCGACGTCGACCAGCGCCTGGATGGGCTGGCGCACGGCGGGCTCGCCGTCGAAGACCTCCAGCGCCTCCTCGACGGTGAGGTCGAGGACCTGCGCGATGGTCCGCCCCTCCCACTCGATCTCCAGGGTCTCCGGGTTGTAGCGGCTGCCGTGGCAGTCCGGGCACGGGCTGTAGACGCTCGGCAGGAACAGCAGTTCCACCATCACCCAGCCCTCGCCCTCGCAGGTGGGACAGCGGCCGCCGGCGACGTTGAACGAGAACCGGCCGGGCTTGTAGCCGCGTTTCTTCGCCTCGGGGGTGGCGGCGAAGCACTTGCGGATGTGATCGAACATGCCGGTGTAGGTGGCGACATTGGAGCGCGGGGTGCGGCCGATCGGCTTCTGATCGATGCACACGACGCGTTTGACGTCGCCGAGATCGCCGCGCACCTCGCCGCCGACCGGCGCCGCGGTCTCGGCGAGCATGTCGTCGTCATCGGGCTCCGCCACGCTCACCGGCTTGCCCAGCCGCTCGCCGACGAGTTCCGGGATCGCCTGCGCGACCAGGCTCGACTTCCCCGCCCCAGACACCCCGGTCACCGCGGTGAAACGGTGCAGAGGGACGGTCACGGTCTCCTCGTGCAGGTTGTTCCGGGTCACCCCCACCAGTTCCAGTTCGCCGCCGGTGTCGCGCAGTGACCGGGGCGCGGGCCGCGCGCCGTCACCGAAGAGGTAGCGCCGGGTCACCGACTCGGCCACCTCGGCGAGGCCCGCGGGCTCACCGCTGTACAGCACCCGGCCACCCCGGGTGCCCGCACCGGGCCCCAGGTCGACCAGCCAGTCCGCCGCCGCGATCACGTCCAGCGAGTGTTCGACGACGAAGACGGTGTTCCCGCGCTCCTTCAGGCCCGCGAGGATGCCGCGCAGCGCGTCCCGGTCGCGCGGGTGCAACCCGGCCGACGGCTCGTCGAGCACGTACACCACGCCGAAGAGCTGCGACGACAGCTGAGTCGCCAGCCGTACCCGTTGCAGTTCGCCGCCGGACAGCGTCGGGGTGCTGCGGGCGAGCGACAGGTACCCCAGACCCAGCTCGATCATCGGCCGCAGCCGCTCACCGAGGTCGGCCACGAGGCGCTGCGCCGCCGCGCGCTTCTCCACCGACATGTTCGGGGTGTGCCGGACGTCCGGGGCGGAGGCGTGCGCCGCCCCGCCGGCCGCGACCCGCTCGGCGGGCGCCCAGTCCGGATCGGCGACGCGGGCGCACAGTTCGGCGAGGCGCGCCATCGGCAGGCGCGACAGTTCGGCGATGTCGAGCCCGTCGAAGGTGACCGCCAGCGACTCCGGCTTCAGGCGCTTGCCGTGGCACGACGGGCAGAGCGCGGCCCCGACGAACTGGGCGACGCGCTTCTTCACCGAACCGCTCTTGGTCTTCGCGAAGGTCTCCAGCACGTACTGCTGCGCGCCGACATAGGTGCCCTTGTACGCCGGTTCGACGCCCTGTTCCCGCAGCCGGCGGATCTTCTCCGGGGTGGCGTCCCGGTACACGTGGACGGTCGGGCGTTCGTCGGTGAAGAGGATCCAGTCGCGGTCGGCGCGCGGCAGGTCGCGCCAGGGCACGTCGACGTCGTACCCGAGGGTGACCAGCACGTCGCGCAGACTCTTGCCGTACCAGGCCGGGGGCCACGACGCGATGGCGCCTTCACGGATGGTGAGGCTCGGGTCGGGGACCATGAGTTCTTCGGTCACCTCGTAGACGCGGCCGATGCCGTGGCACCGCGGGCAGGCGCCCTGCGGGGTGTTCGGCGAGAAGTCCTCGGCGTACAGCATCGGGGCGTCGGCCGGATAGTCGCCGGCCCGCGAATAGAGCATCCGCAGCAGACTCGACAGCGTGGTCACACTGCCGACCGACGACCGGACGCTGGTGCCGCCGCGCTGCTGCTGCAGCGCCACCGCGGGCGGCATGCCCTCGATGGCGTCGACGTCGGGCACGCCGGCCTGGTCGATCAGCCTGCGGGCGAACGGCGCCACCGATTCGAGGTAGCGGCGCTGCGACTCGGCGAAGAGGGTCCCGAACGCCAGCGACGACTTCCCCGACCCGGAGACCCCGGTGAAGACGACGAGCGCGTCGCGGGGGACGTCGACGTCGACGTCGCGCAGATTGTGTTCGCGGGCGCCGCGCACCCGGACGGTGTTGTGCAAGTCCACGCCGGTCATGCTCGCCGGTCGGTGTCCCCGTCGTCTCCGGAATCGCCGTTCTCGGTCAGATCCATCCCGTTGTCGAGCGCATCCCACATCTCGCGTTCGCTGGCCGGGACCTGCTCCCGCTTCTCCCGCTCGGCGAAGACCCGGCGTTCCAGCTCGTCCCGGCGCGCGGCCGGCGACGTGTACTTCGACGACGACCCGCCCGTCCCGGAGGCCGACCGCATCATGAACACGGCGGCGACCACCGTGCACACGACTGCGACGAGGACCACCACGGCCGGGAAGGTGGCGGTGGTGACGGCGATGACGTCACGAGAGGCGGGTAGATCGATCGCCTGCGCCGCGTACGCGCTGTTCTTTCCCCCGGCGAGCAACGAGATCGCCGGGTACGACACGGTGACACCGATGATCGCGACGACGACGGCGACGATGCGGAGCCCGATCCCGTGCAGCACGAACTGCACGGCGAGCGCGGCCAGCAGGACGATCGCCACCGCGACCAGCCAGGGACTCCAGTTGGAGCCCTTGACCGCGTCGAAGTGCGGCGCCCCCTGCAAATCCTCCGAGGCCACCGTCGCCCACCGCATCCGGGACGAGATCCACAGCAGCAGCGCCGCGACGATCAGCAGGATCGCGGCGATCGCCCGGCGGCGCCGGTCCGGCGGCGCGGCCTTCTTGTCGCGGGTCGCGGTCGCGGGAACCTCCGCGCCGGACGGGCCGCTCACCGGCCGGCTCCCTCGGCGGCGACCGGCATCATCGTGCCGGCCGCGGCGACGGCACCCAGGACGGCCATCGCCTTGTTGCGGGCCTCGGTGTACTCGTAATCGGCGTTGCTGTCGGCGACCACGCCCGCGCCGGCCTGGACGTAGGCCCGGCCCGGGGTCATCAACGCGGTGCGGATCGCGATGGCGGTGTCGGCATCGCCGGCGAAGTCGAGGTAACCGACCACGCCGCCGTAGAGTCCGCGCCGGGTGAGTTCACTGTCTTCGATCAGTTCCATCGCCCGGACCTTGGGCGCCCCGGTGAGGGTGCCGGCCGGGAAGCAGGCGGTGACCGCGTCGAGCGCCCGCTTGTCCTCGCGGAGCTGCCCGGTGACCGTCGACACCAGGTGCATCACGTGGCTGTAGCGTTCCACGCGCCGGTAGTCGTTGACCCGGACGGTGCCCGGCCGGCAGACCCGGCCCAGGTCGTTGCGCCCGAGATCGACCAGCATCAGGTGCTCGGAGTTCTCCTTCTCGTCCTCCAGCAGCCCCTTGGCCAGCAGGACGTCCTCCTCCTCGGTGGCACCGCGCCAGCGGGTGCCCGCGATCGGATGCGTCGTCGCGACGCCGTCGCTCACCGTGACCAGAGCCTCCGGCGACGAACCGACGATGCTGAAGGGCTTGGCACCGACACCGCTCGCGGTGATCCCGGGCAGCCGCAGCAGATACATGTACGGGCTCGGGTTCGACGCCCGCAGCACCCGGTACACGTCGATCGGGTCGGCGTCGGTGGCGATCTCGAAACGCATCGACGGCACCACCTGGAACGCCTCACCGGACTCGATCGCGTCGATGAGACCGTCGATGATCGGGGTGAATTCGGCGAGTGTGCGCTGGCAGTCGTAATCGGGGGCGGGCCGGTCGAAGGTCGACACGGTCGACGCTGCCGGGGCCGCCAGGGCCGCGGTCATCGCATCGAGGCGGGCGACGGCGTCGTCGTACGCGTCGTTCGCCCGCTCGTCGCTGCCGTCGAAGTTGATGGCGTTGGCGATGAGCGTGATGGTGCCCTCGTGATGGTCGAACGCGGCCAGGTCGGCGACGAGCAGCCAGAACATGTCCGGGAGCCCGAGATCGTCGACCGTGCTCGACGGGAGTCGTTCCAGGCGCCGGACGAAGTCATAGGCCATGAACCCGACGAAACCACCTGTCAGCGGTGGCAGGCCGGCGAGCCGATCGGTGTGCAGCAGGCGCAGCGAGGCGTCCAGGGCTTCCAGGGGATCGCCGTCGACGGGGGCGCCGGCGGGCACGGTCCCCCACCAGTGCGTCTGCCCGTCGACGACGGTCAGCGCGGACGGCGAGCCGGCCCCGATGAAACTCCATCGCGACCACGACTGGCCGTTCTGGGCGGACTCCAGCAGGAAGGTGCCCTCCTTGTCGCCGGCCAGCTTGCGGTACGCCGACAGCGGGGTCTCCGAATCGGCGAGCAGCTTCCGGGTGACCGGGACGACGCGGTGGTCGGCGGCCAGATCGAGGAAGGTCTCGCGGGTGGTGGTGTGTGCGGCGCCGGTCATCCCAGCGGCACCCCGCCGACTCCCCACTGGGTGCGCGGCACCTCGGTGATGGTGACCCACACCGAGTCGGGATTCTTGCCGGTGGCCCGCGCGTAGGCCTCGGTGACCGCGGCGATGGTCTCGTTCTTGACCCGGTCCGAGAGGCCCGGGGTCTGGGAGATCTGGATGAGCGGCATGGCTCGGCCCTTCTGTGGTGTGGCGTTCTGGAGGTCTAGGTCGTGTTGCGAAAATCCCTTTACGGGCCTCGTCGGCCCGATGAACGGCTGGCTGCGTTGTCGTCGGTCAGGATACCTGCCGGTATCCCTCCCTCCTCCGCCTTGCCATCCGCCCATCGGACTCGCCGAATGCCTCGCAGAAGACTTTCGCAACACGACC
Source organism: Gordonia marina (assembly GCF_052036135.1). NCBI lineage: Bacteria > Bacillati > Actinomycetota > Actinomycetes > Mycobacteriales > Gordoniaceae > Gordonia > Gordonia marina. Next base: position 98,384 of record NZ_JBPSDN010000007.1, on the reverse strand, counting down.
AGGCGGCGCGGGTCAGTCCGCGAACCGCAGCGGCTCGGTGTCGAAACAGCTGTGGTTGCCGGTGTGACACGCGGCGCCGGTCTGATCGACCGTCAACAGCAGGGTATCGCCGTCGCAGTCCAGGCGCGCATCGTGCACGTACTGGGTGTGACCGCTGGTCTCGCCCTTGACCCAGTACTCCTGTCGTGACCGGGAGTAGTAGGTGGCGCGGCGGGTGGCGAGGGTGCGTTCGAGCGCCTCGTCGTCCATCCACGCCATCATCAGCACCTGACCGGTGCCGCGTTCCTGGGCGATGGCGGCGAACAGGCCGTCGTCGTTGCGCTTGAGCCGCGCGGCGAGCTCTTCGGGGAGGGCCATGGGATCTCCTGGTCAGTCGTGGGCGTGGCGGACGACGATGCCGTCGGCGGCCATCGCGGCCTTGACGTCGCCGATGGTCAGCTCGCCGAAATGGAACACCGAGGCGGCGAGCACGGCGTCGGCGCCGGCGTGCACGGCCGGCGGGAAGTGGGCGGCGGTGCCTGCGCCCCCGCTGGCGATCACCGGGATGCTGACGGCCTCCCGAACGGCCTCGATCATGCGCAGATCGAAGCCCTCCTTGGTGCCGTCGGCGTCCATCGAGTTGAGCAGGATCTCCCCCACCCCGAGTTCTTCGCCGCGGCGAGCCCATTCGACGGCGTCGATCCCGGTGCCCTTGCGGCCGCCGTGCGTGGTGACCTCCCAGCCGGACTCGGTGGGCTCGTGCTCCGCCTCCGCCGCCTGTGTCCGCGCATCGACCGACAGCACGATGCACTGCGAACCGAAGCGGCGGCTCATCTCACTGAGCACCTCGGGCCGGGCGATCGCGGCGGTGTTGACGCTGACCTTGTCCGCGCCGGCCCGCAGCATGGCGTCGACGTCGTCGACGGTGCGGATACCACCGCCGACGGTCAGCGGAATGAAGATCTGATCGGCCGTGCGCTTCACCACATCGATCATCGTCGAGCGGCCCGAGCTCGACGCGGTGACGTCGAGGAAGGTCAACTCGTCGGCGCCCTCGGCGTCGTACCGGGCGGCCAGCTCGACGGGGTCGCCCGCGTCGCGCAGATTCTGGAAGTTCACACCCTTGACCACCCGGCCGCCGTCGACGTCCAGGCACGGGATCACTCGTACGGCCAGGCTCACTTGTCATGCCTCTCGGTCGGGTGCTGCGACGAATCCTGCGGCCCGGAGGCCGGGGGCGAATCCTGCGGCCCGAAGGCCAGGGTCTGCGGGGGCGGCCACTCACCGGCCGCGATCACGTCGAGCAGTTCGTCGTGGACGCCGGGGGCGGCGGCGACCAGCGACGGCGTGCTGACCGTCCAGGGCCGGCCGTGGATGTCGGTGGCCAGTCCCCCGGCGGCGCGCACCAGCGCGACCCCGGCGGCGTGGTCCCACGGGTGGCGGCCGTACGACACCGCACCGGCCAGCTTCCCGGCCGCCACGTACGCCATGTCGGTGCCGGTGGAGCCGTGCATCCGGATCCGCGCGTGACGGCGGGTGATCTCGCCCTGCACGCGGGCGCGCTCGGCTCCCGGGAACATCCCGCCCTGGTCGACGTAGTACGACACGTAGCCGATCGCCGAGGAGCGCAGCGTCCCGGCACCCAGATCCGGGGCGGGACGGCCGTCGATCAGCAGCGGCCTGCCCTTGTAGGCGGCGAAGCGCTGGTCCTGGCCGGGCAGCCAGGTGAGGCCGATGACCGGCTCGCCGTCGACCACCAGAGCCAGCAGCATCGCGGTGAGCGGCAGGCCGGTGGAGTAGTTGAAGGTGCCGTCGATCGGGTCGAGCAGCCACACCGCGCCGCAGCTCGGATCCGGGCCGCCGAACTCCTCGCCGTGCACCTCGATTCCGGTGCGCGCCACCAGGTCCCGTGTGATGCGGCGTTCGAGCGCGAGATCGAGTTCGGTGGCGAAGTCGGTCCCGCCCTTCGAGTGCGCGCTCGGTGCGCCGAGTCCGCCGAGGAATTCCGGGACGGCCTCGTCGAGCACCGTCGTCGCGACGTCGAGGAGACCCGCGAGGTCGCCGGGGGCCGTCACGTCGCTCATCGTCTTCTGCTCCGAACGTCTACTTCTCGAGCGCCTACCGCGCCGCCGCGGCGACGGCAGCGAGCGCCTCGGGCAGGGTGAAGCGGCCGGCGTAGAGCGCCTTGCCGACGATCGCGCCTTCCACGCCGAGCGGAACCAGACCGGCGATCGCGGTCAGGTCCTCGATCGCGGAGATGCCCCCGGAGGCGACGACCGGCGCATCCGTGCGCCGGGCCACCTGCTCGAGCAGTTCCAGGTTCGGGCCGGTGAGCGTGCCGTCCTTGCTGACATCGGTCACCACGTACCGCGCGCAGCCGTCGGCGTTGAGCCGGTCGAGGACCTCCCAGACCTCCCCGCCCTCGGTGACCCAGCCGCGGCCGCGGACACGATAGCTGCCCTGTTCATCGCGCAGGACGTCCAGGCCGACGGCGATGCGGTCGCCGTGCTCGGCGATCGCCCGCGCACACCACTGCGGGTTCTCGATCGCGGCCGTGCCGAGGTTGACCCGGGTGCAGCCGGTCGCGAGGGCCGCAGCCAGCGACGCGTCGTCACGGATACCGCCGGAAAGTTCCAGCTTCACGCTGAGTTCGGCGGCGACCTCGCTGATCACCGCGCGGTTGTCACCGCGGCCGAACGCCGCGTCGAGGTCGACCATGTGAATCCACTCGGCGCCGCCGCGCTCCCAGGCGAGGGCGGCGTCGCGCGGCGAGCCGTACGGGGTCTCCGAGCCCGCGGCGCCCTGCACCAGCCGGACGGCCTGTCCGTCGACGATGTCGACGGCGGGCAGCAGTTCGAGGATCTGGGCCATCGGGTGGGTCACTTCTCTTTCGGTTCTCGGGAGGGGGTGGTTCCGGCGGGCGGGTCGTCGCGACGGGCGCGCAGTTCGTCGATCTCGCGCTGCACTCCGCGCAGCTCGCGGCGGGCGACGACGGCCAGCACGACCACCATCAGCACCACCGCCGCGATCGCGACGGCCAGCGCGACGGTCACCGTCATGGTCGAGATCCACCAGACGATCGGGATGGCGATCAGCAGCACCAGGGCCGCCGCGCCGAGCGAGCGGGCGACCATGCGGCCGAACGAGAACTCGTCGGCGGCGCTGGGGCCCGGCGGTTGCCGTGTCACAGGGTCGCCACCCAGTTGGCCAGCAGCCGCGCACCGACGTCCCCGGACTTCTCCGGGTGGAACTGGGTGGCCCACAGCGGACCGTTCTCGACGGCGGCGAGGAACGGCGCACCGTATTGCGTCCACGTCAGCTTCGGCGCCGTCAGCGGCGACCCGCCGCTGTCCATCTCCCACGACTGGGCGGCGTAGGAATGCACGAAGTAGAAGCGCGCGTCCGGGGCGATCCCGTCGAACATCACCGAGTCCTCGGGGGCGTCGACGGTGTTCCAGCCCATGTGCGGCAGCACCGGCGCGGGCAGCCGGGTCACCGCGCCCGGCCACTCGCCGCAGCCGGCGGTTTCGACGCCGAACTCGACGCCCTCGTCGAACAGGATCTGCATGCCGACGCAGATCCCGAGCACCGGGCGGCCGCCGGCCAGCCGCCGGCCGATGATCCGGTCGCCACGCACCGCGCGCAGCCCCGCCATGCACGCCTCATAGGCGCCCACGCCGGGAACCAGCAGACCGTCGGCGTCCAGGGCGGTCTGGAAGTCGGAGGTCACCTCGACCACGGCGCCGGCCCGCTCCAGCGCACGCTGCGCGGAGCGGACGTTGCCGGAGCCATAGTCGAGGAGCGCGACTGTGGGAAGCGGCCCGCTCGCGGAGTTCATATTGAGCCCCGCCGAAGTGCTCCCGGCGCCGGTCGGGTCGGTCACAGCGTTCCCTTGGTCGACGGGATGCCGGTGATCCGCGGGTCGGGTTCGACGGCCGCGCGCAGCGCGCGGGCGACGGCCTTGAACTCGGCCTCGGTGATGTGATGCGGGTCGCGGCCGTACAGCACCCGCACGTGCAGCGCGATCCGGGCGTTGAGCGCCAGCGACTCCCAGACGTGCTGGTTGATGACGGTCGCGTACGAGGTCACGGGGCCTTGGTCACCGCCGCTGTAGCCCGCGCCGATGACGCTGGTCAGCATGTGTTCGGGTTCGCCGGTGAACACGCAGTACGGGCGGCCGGAGACGTCGACCACGCCCTGCACCAGCGTCTCGTCCATCGGGATCCAGGCGTCGGCGAACCGGCGGATACCGGCCTTGTCGCCGAGCGCCTCGGCGATCGCCTGGCCGAGCACGATCATCGTGTCCTCGACCGTGTGGTGCGCCTCGATCTCGATGTCGCCCACCGACCGCACGGTCAGGTCGAACCCGCCGTGCGCGCCGAACGCGGTCAGCATGTGATCGAAGAACGGCACCCGGGTGGAGATGTCGGTCTTCCCGGTGCCGTCCAGGTCGATCTCGACGGTGATCGACGACTCGCGCGTCGTCCGTTCGATCCGTGCGATGCGGCTCATGGCCGGGCCTTTCGGTCGGAAGTGGCAAGAACGCGACTGACGTCCAGGAAGACGTCGTTCTCGGCGGGCAGGCCGATCGTCACCCGCAGGCGGCCGGGAATGCCGACGTCGCGGATCAGCACGCCGTGGTCGAGGTATCGCTGCCACGTCGCGGGAGCGTCGGCGAACTCGCCGAACAGCAGGAAGTTGGCGTCCGAGTCGATCACGTCGTACCCCATCGCGGTGAGTTCCCGCGCCACGCGCTTGCGCTCGGCGACGATCGCGGCGACCCCGGCGAGGGTCTCACTACTGTGCCGCAGCGCGACCCGCGCGGCGGCCTGGGTCAGCACCGACAGGTGGTACGGCAGGCGCACCAGTTGCAGGGCGTCGATCACCGCGGGGTCCGCGGCGAGGTAGCCGAGACGGCCGCCGGCGAACGCAAAGGCCTTGCTCATGGTGCGGCTGACGATCACCTTCGCCGGGTACTCGTCGATCAGGGCGACGGCGCTGCGCCGGTCGGAGAACTCCGCGTACGCCTCGTCGACGATCACGATGCCCGGTGCCGCATCGAGGAGGCGCCGCAGGTCGTCGAGGCCGAGGGAGCCGCCGGTCGGGTTGTTCGGCGAGGTCACGAAGACGACATCGGGCCGCTGCGCGACGATCTCGCCGACCGCGTAGTCGATGTCGAGACCGAAGTCGGCGGTGCGCTTGGCGTCGAGCCAGGTGGTCTGGGTGCCGTCGGCGATGATCGGGTGCATCGAATACGACGGTGTGAAGCCCAGCGCGGTGCGGCCCGGCCCGCCGAAGGCCTGCAGGATCTGCTGCAGGATCTCGTTGGAACCGTTCGCCGCCCAGATGTTCGCCACGCTCAGCGGGACACCGGTCGCGCCGGACAGATAGTCCGCGAGATCGGTGCGCAGCGCGACCGCATCGCGGTCGGGGTAACGATGCAGGACCGTCGCGCAGTCGGCGACGGCCTCGGCGAGGTCGTCGACCAGCGCCGGGCTGGGCGGGTGAGGGTTCTCGTTGGTGTTCAGGACCACCGCGACCTGCAGTTGCGGCGCGCCGTACGGGCTCTTGCCGCGCAGGTTCTCGCGCAGCGGCAGGTCGTCGAGGGTGGTCGTGCCGCTCACCGGCCGGCCCCGAAGCGCACCGTGACCGCGTCGCCGTGCGCGGGCAGATCCTCGGCCTGGGCGAGGGTGACCACCTGGTCGGCGACCCCGGCGAGCGCGTCGCGGTCGTAGTCGATCAGGTGCACGCCGCGCAGGAAGGTCTGCACCGACAGACCCGACGCGTAGCGCGCCGAACCCGACGTCGGCAGCACGTGATTCGACCCGGCGCAGTAGTCGCCGAGGCTCACCGGAGAGTAGGCGCCGACGAAGATCGCCCCGGCGCTCGTCACCCGCTCGGCGACGTCGCGGGCATCGCGGGTCTGGATCTCCAGGTGTTCGGCGGCGTAGGCGTCGACCACGCGCAGGCCGGCCTCCAGGTCATCGACCAGCACGATGCCCGACTGCGGCCCGCCCAGTGCCTCGCCGACGCGCTCGGTGTGCTTGGTGGCCGCGGCCTGTCGTGCCACTTCGGCGTCGACCGCCCCGGCCAGCTCCTCGCTGTCGGTGACCAGCACCGACGCGGCGAGCACGTCGTGCTCGGCCTGGCTGATCAGGTCGGCGGCGATCAGCGCCGGATCGGCGGAGTCGTCGGCCAGAATGGCGATCTCGGTGGGGCCGGCCTCCGAGTCGATGCCGACCACGCCGCGCACGAGGCGCTTGGCAGCGGTCACATAGATGTTGCCGGGACCGGTGATCAGGTCGACCGGGTTCAATTCGCTGCCGTCGGTGTCGGCACCGCCGTAGGCCAGCAGGGCCACGCCCTGGGCACCGCCGACGGCCCACACCTCGTCGACGCCGAGCAGCGCGCAGGCGGCGAGGATGGTCGGGTGCGGCCAGCCGCCGAAATCGGCCTGTGCGGGCGAAGCGACCACCAGCGAACCGACGCCGGCCTCCTGCGCGGGCACCACGTTCATCACCACCGACGACGGGTACACGGCGTTGCCACCGGGCACGTAGAGACCGACGCGGCGGACCGGGATCCACTTCTCGGTCACGCTGCCACCGGCGACCACATCGGTGGTGACCGTCGCCCGGCGCTGATCGGCGTGCACCAGCCGGGCGCGGCGGATCGACTCCTCCAGCGCCGCGGTGATCGCCGGATCGAGCGCGTCACGCGCCTGCGCGATCACCTCGGCCGGCACTCGCACCGACGCCGGCCGGACCTTGTCGAACCGCTCGGTGTAGTCGAGGGCCGCGGACGCTCCATGCTCGGCGATCGCCTCCACCACCGGCGTGACCACCGGAAGAACGGAGTTGATGTCGGTACCTCCGCGCGGCAGGGCACGACGCAGCTGGCTCAGCGTGACGTCGGTGCCGCGCAGATCGGTTCTGGCGAGCATGAAGTGGTTGTCCTCTGGCGTTGGCTTCGAATGTCCTTTAAGGATATGCGCCGCCAGCAAACTCTTTCCAACCAGTCCTGCGCTGAGCGTGACCGTGGCGCTCGAGGCGTCCCCACCCCGGTCGTGTCGCGGGTCTTCTTCCGTCTCGCCTGTCGTTCGGGGCCCGCGACGCGCAAGTGGACCCGCGACACGCGGCCACGTCCCGTGACCGCCGACGGACCGGCGCGATCTACGACGCCGCCGGCGATTCGTCGTCGAGGAACCGCCAGATGTCGGCCTCGGTCAGACCGGCCTCCCGTTCGGCGGGCTGGAGAGCGATGCGATATCCCGCGCGGCGGAGCGTCGATTGCCGTAGAGACGCAATCCGCCCGATATCGGTAAGGATGTCGGGTGCGAGTTCGCCGCTGTCGAGTGCACTCATCGCACTACTCCTCTCCGATCAGCATCGTCGCGCGCCACCAGCCGACATTTCGATCATACTGCGGCGCCAGAATGACGTAGCCAAGGTTTCTGCCGAGAAGAATTTCGCACTGTTCCGGACAACGCGACACGTCTTCCAGCGCCGCCGCCGGGGTTCCGGCCGGGACGTCGACATCGAGCAGAATCGGATCGGCCCGATTCTTGACCGGGTATGTCCGCATCCGACTGGTCGACAAGAAGCCGGCTTCCATTCGTGGCTGCCCGACGATTCGATCCAGATCGTGCCCGTCGGTGAGTCCGAATGTCGCCCGGATACCGACGACCCGGGTCACGTGCATGGCGCGCGTCAGAGGTATTGCCGCGAGTACCGCGTCGAGACTCGCCGTGCGCGAACGGGCGTAGTCCGCCGATCGACGCGACAGCGCCGCGCCCCGCAGCCACCCGTTGATCACCGCGTGACCCTCACCGGTGTAGTCGATGACATGCTGCCGATACCGCCCACGCAGACCGCGCACATGCGCACGACTGACCGTCAGCCACCGCGGATCAGGCCCCTCCCCCGACAGGTCCATACCGTCGACGATCGCCCGCCGATCGTTCCGGCGGTAGTGCCCGCCACCGCGGCCTGTGGACAGCCGTGTTCATCCACAGCGGCGCGGGCCGGCCCTTGCTGTTCGGGGTGTGTTGTGTTCGGGCCGGTCGGGGTCAGACGATTCTGCGCGCCTTGTAGTAGATGTGCCCGGCATACGCGTGAATCCAGCTTTGACTCATGTCCTCCGACATCAGGGACCACAGCGGTGACGTCGCCCCCGGACCGAACGCCGACACCCCGGCGACCGTACTCCCGTCCTGCTGGTGGGAGACGGCCATCCGGGTGCCGTCGCTTCCCAAAGGAAAGGAGCCTCCATCCTCGGTCCCGGTGACTCCGCCCTCGCCGGTGGCACAGTCGTACCAGGCGGCACCGTACTTGTCCCGGTCGACGTAGAGGTTGTAGAGCATCACGCTGCGACCGGCCGGCCGCGCCTTCGCGGTGGCGGCACCGTCGAGTTTGCGTGACCAGAGCAGCTTCCCCGTTCCCGGATCGACCGCTCCCACAGCGTCGGACGTGTAGAAGATCGGCAGTGCGGGAAATCCGCCGCTGTCCGGGTAGCTGTTGTATCCGTCGCTCACGGTGATGTAGACGGGCTCCCACTTTTCGTCCGCGAGGTCTGCCGTCTTCTTGCCGCTCTCGTCGTAGAATGTGCCGCCGAAATAGAACCCGCCCGGGTACGCGGTGAACGCCGTCTTGGACATCGAGTGTCGGACATCGTCTTCGGTCAGCGGGACGGTACGCAGAGTAGAGCCGTCGGACGCCCGCAGCACCGCGGCCTCGGTCTTCTGGAACGGAGCGGTCCCGCTCGTTCGGATCAAGCTGACGAACGGCCCGATCACGTGTACGAACTGGGTGGCCGAATGTGCTGTCCAGGTCTGTTTGCCGTTCGCGTCGTAACCGGTGATGTCAGCGTTGTCGCTGATGCTGTTGATCGAGACGAGGCTGTCCCCGGCGACAACGACCCCTCCGACGCCGAAGCTGTACAAATGAGTCAGGACCGCACCCTTCACGAGGTCGATCACGCCGAAGTCGTCGCCTTTGCCGCCGATCTGGCACAGCGCGCGTGTCTCTTTCAGGTACACCGAGCACGCATACGGCGGATAACTGCCGGGCACACGGATAGTGCGCCGGATCTGCGCCGTCGCCGGATCGACCAGGTCGAGCGCGCCCTTCCGTCCCACCAGGACTACATTCTCCGTGGCACCCACGACGCCCCGGACATCGTTCTCCTCCACACCGGGCGGCGGGCGGTGTTCCCACGACGACCCGCTCGGCTTGGTCTCCAGCGACGGCAGCCACGGCGTGATCAGCGGCAGCTCCATGTCGCGGGCGGCCGCGGTTGGCTTCTGCAGGTAGTCGCCCTCGCCGGCGGTCCAGCTGTCCGGGATCGCGTACCAGATCGCCGTCGCGACCAGGACGAGTACCGCGATGACCGCGACCGGGATGATCCACAGCAGACGTCGCGACTTCTTCGGAGCCGCTTGCGGCGCCGCGGCGGGAGGCATGGCCCGCGCGTACGGTATCTGCGCCGCGACCGGATACGGCGGCGGCACCGGCTGACTCGCAGACGTGCCGGGCCCGCTCGCGGAGTTCATATTGAGCCCCGCCGAAGTGCTCCCGGTGCCCGCGCTGCCGGGCACCTCGGCGAGCGCCGCGGTCAGCGCCGCCGCGAACTCCGACGACGACGCGTACCGCTGCGCCGGGTCCTTCGCCGTCGCCCGGGCCAGCACCGCGTCCACCGACGCCGTGACGTCGGGACGGCGCCCGAGGATGGACGGCAGCGGCTGCGTGAGGTGCTTGCCGATCACCAGCGCCGCGTTGCTGTCGGCGAACGGCCCGTGCCCGGTCAGCAGCGCGTACGCGGTGCACGCCAGCGAGTACTGGTCACTGCGGCCGTCGACCGGGAAGCCTTGCAATTGTTCGGGCGACGCGTAGTCGAGGGTGCCGATGGTCGCGCCGGTCGCGGTCAGATCTGTGCTGCGCCCTTCGGCGCGGGCGATCCCGAAGTCGGTGAGCAGGACGTCGCCGTCGTCGCTGAGCAGAATGTTGGCCGGTTTGACGTCCCGGTGGACCAAGCCGCGCGAGTTCGCCCGATCGAGGGCGTCGCCGATAACCGAGACGACGTGTCCCACCTGATTCGCGGCGAGCGGTCCGGACTCGCGAAGGCGGTCGGCGAGGTCCCGTCCGTCGACGTAGGCCATCGAGATCCAGAGGCGGCCGTCGGCTTCACCGCGGTCGTACACGGTGACGATCGCCGGATGCCGCAGTCCGGACGCGAGTTCGGCCTCACGCTCGAACCGGGCGCGGAACGCCGGGTCACCGGTGAACTGCGGCGCGAGGACCTTGAGCGCGTCATGCCGCGGCAATCGCGGATGCTTCGCGAGGTAGACCTCGCCCATCCCGCCGGCGCCGAGGCGTCGTTCGATGACATACCCGGCGAACTCGGCGCCGGGCTCGAGCGTGCTCACGCGGGAAACCGGATGTCGGGGCGGTAGTGCCGCAGGTACGCGCCGACCACGCCCTGCGCCCAGTTCTCCTCGAACTCACCCGGGAAGATCAGGCCCTGTTCGGCGAGGTGCGACCCGCCGCCACGCAGGTTCGATCGGCCGCCGCTCAGTCGGTCGTGCACTTTCAGCTGGGCGCGATTGGCACCGGGCAAAGGTGAGATCGTGGCCCGCCCGACGATCCCGGCCGCGATCTTGGTGCGTGCCACGTCCAGGACCGCGTTCGCTCCCACCCCCGCCGCTCCGGCCTGCCGCACGTTCGCGCGGCGCCCGGGCAGCGCGGAGTTGCGCACCTCGATGCGGTTCATGCCGGCCCACGGCATGTCGGTGCGGATGGTCCCGTCGGTGCGGATCAGCCCGTACGGACTGACGGTCAGTCGTTGCCGATCGCCGTAGGTCCGGGCCAGTCGTGCATGGATCCGGCCATACATCAGCCCACCCGTGGCCAGACCGACGACGATCGCCGCGGTCAGCCAGATCGCCGGCGTGTTCGGTGCCATCAGCCCGACGATCACCGCGACGACCAGTCCGACGAACAGGGTGGTGAAGATGACGGTCGGAATCATCCGCCGCATCTCACTCTGCGGACGCAGGATGCAACGCAGCTCCACCGGTGCCGAGAAGTCGATCCCCGCAGGCACCGCGCCGCCGGCCTGCGGCGCGACCGATGGCAGACTGCTCGGCGCCGCATGTGGGACGGAGGCCGGGTGCGGGACGGGTGCCGGGTACGGATGCGGCGGGTAGCCCGACGGCGCGGCCGGTGCGGACCATCCCGCGGGGGCCTGCTGCGGGGGCGCGGCAGGCGGAGGCGCCATGCCGGGCCGCGCGGGTACGGGACGGTCGGGTGCCGGGAACCTGCCGAATCCCCCACCCGCAGGACGCGGACTGTTCACGGCCCAAGGTTATCGAACGGCAGCGCTCGGGGAGGCCTCCTACGCGTTGGACGTGCCCGAACAAGTGGTCTGACCGGTTCGCCCAGACAGGTAGATCGAGTCTTGACCCGACCGTGACGTATTCCCGGCCGGTCGAATCCGCGGGCGGGTATTCGACCATGTCGCCAGGCTCGGTCCGGCCGATTCCGGGTCACTACGTCACAGTTGGGACAGAAGCCGCGCGTGACTGCACGGCGACTGCACGCCGGTCAGACGATCTTCGCCCGCACCCTCCGCGCGCCGGCGCCGAGTCCCACCGCGACGGCCGCGGAGATCCCGGACAGCGCCAGGCGCCGCGTGCGCTGTTCGGCGCAGGTCGCGATCGCCGACGCGCTGCCGTGGCCGTCCGTGCCCGGGCTCGACAGCACCGATCCGCACGTCAGTGCCGCGCTGCCGTAGCCGACCGTCGAACCCGAGAGAAGCAGCATCACGGCCGCACCGGCGGCCACGAACGCACCGATCCACAGAACCAGTGCCGCGATCACGCGCGGGCCGGGGCGGAATCGGAGCGTCTCCACCGGGTACTTGTCGTAGTAGCTGCCCACGGGCGGTGACTCTACCGCGGGGACGTCGAATATCGGCGCCGGTCAGGACTGCGTCCGGCTCGGCGGGCCGCGGTGGCGCCCGGACCCCGGCGCGCCGGCAGCGCGTCCGCCGATCGCGGGCGAGCGCCCGAAGGCCTGACATCGTCGTCGAGTGCACTCGTCGGGCTCCCTTCTTCCGCGACCTTCGTGAGCCGGTCGCCCGAGTCGAGGTCGCACGTATGCACCAGACCGACGACCCGAATCAGCACGGCCGAGACGCCGGGTCCGCGAACGGACGAACGCCGCCGACCGCCACGGCAGATGTCCGGACCGGATCGGTCAGCCGATCAGATACACGAGACCCAGGCCGTCGCGGGTCAGTCCGGCCGTGAACTCCTGGGCGGCCGTCAAATAGTGGTTCACGTAGTCGGCACTCGAGTTCCACCGGCCGATCAGCGCAGCCTTCTCGTCGTCGATCGGCTCGACGCGCGCCAGGTCGAGGGCGATCGCCGCGACCACGTCCGGGCCGTGTACCGCGGTGAACGGACTGTGCGCACCGCACCCGGTCTCGCTCACCGCACCGCGCACCAGCTCGAACGCCATCCGCGGCCGCGGATGCGGATCGTCTCGGGCCGGCACGAACAGCCGCTGCAGCTCGTACCAGCATTTGTCGAGGTACAGCATGCGCGGACGATCCTCGTCGCGCGCCCAGGCATCCATGAGCGGGTCGTCGGACAGGAAGGGCCAGGGATCGAGCCGGGCGGCGCCGACCTGATCGGGCCGGATCGGATAGGCGTAGTAGCGGATTCCCATGCCCCGACGATCCCGCGGCCCTGACACCGCCGAAACCCCGGAATCCGCTGCCTGTGGACGACATCGGCTGTCCACAGACCGCGCTGAGAGAGCCTTGACAATGCGCGCCGCCTCGGCTGCTTCCGATACCGGCCTCGAACGATCGGCGTTCTCCTGGACGCCGGACCGTAGTCTGCCCCTATGCCCGCCTCACTGATCACCGTGCATGCCGAGCTCGAGGAGCTGGAGCCACCGGTCACCCGGGACCTGCAGATCGACGGATCATCGACGCTGGCGGACCTGCACCACGCACTCCAGATCGCCTTCGGCTGGCGCGACGTCCACGCGCATCTCTTCCGGGACCGCGATCGGCACGACCCCACCGCCGCGCACTGGGGTGATCCGCATCGGCTGACCGGGCGGGACTTCGTCGCGCTGCGACCCGAATCCACGACGACCGTCGCCGACGCCCTGGCCGGCGGCACGCTCTGGTACGACTACGACTTCGGCGACCGCTGGTGCCACCGCCTCACCGCCGGCGCCCCGACCACCGCGATCGGGACCACGCGCCCGGTCACCCTTATCGGCGGCTCCCGCCGTGGCCCGATCGAGGACTCCGGCGGCCCGGCCGGCTACACCGACAAACTCGCGGTGCTCGACGACCCCGATCATCCCGATCACGACCGGATCGCCGACTGGGCGGCCGAGGTCACCGGTCCCTGGTTTCCGCCGACACCGGAGAGTTTCGACGCCGAGGCGATCCAGGCCGAGTTGGACGGCTTCTTCGGGTTCGGCGCCGACGAGCGCGATCCGCACGACGTGTCGGGTCTGGTGGCCGCCGACGACCTGCGCCGCCCCGGCGACCTGTCCCCCGAGTCGCTGCTCGTCGATTTCGCCGCCGGACTTCCCGCAACGCTGCGCTCGGAGTTCCGTCGATACGCACGACGCACGGGACTGCTGGAACCGGTCGAGGTGGACCCGGAGGTCCAGGCGCGGCTGCTGGCACCGTTCGCCTGGTTGCTCGACGCGGTCGGACCGGACGGGATCGCATTGTCGGAGGCCGGACGGTTGCCGCCCGCGGTCGTGCTCGACGGTATGACGACGCTGGGCCGGCACGACTCCCGCCTGGGCGCGAGCACCCGGGAGCGGTCGACCGTGCCGATCCGCGCGCTCCACGAGGCGACCGTCCGGCTGGGTCTGGTCCGGGTGCTGGAGGGACGGCTCGTCCGTACCGCGCACGGCGCCCGCGCCGCGGCCGGCCCGGAGCACCTGTGGGACGCGCTCACCACCCGACTGCTCACCAAGCTCTCCCCCGGCGCGCAGGTCGCCGCGACCGCCCTGCTGCTCAGCCATGCCGACGGTCGTGCGCAGCCCGGTGCCGGCCTGCCGGACTCGCGGTGGCGTGAGGTCGCCTTCGCGCTCGAAGCGTGTGGGTGGGCGCCCGGCGATCGCTCCGGGGAGTTCGACCGGTGCGCCGTCGCCGAGATCGTCCGGCCGGTCCAGAACGTGCTCGACTCGCTGGGCTCCACCCGGGGCGACGCCGGATGGCCGCGGCCCGCCGAGCCCGAGCCGCACGTCGCCGACTTCGCGCGCGCCGCGCTGCACGGGACCGCCGCCCTGCGGTCCGGTACCGCCTCGCGGTATCGGCGATAGCGTTCAGCCGCGCCGCATCGGCGTGTGCGGGATCTCGTCCTCGATGAACTCCGGCCCGTCGATCGCGTACCCGAACCGCTGGTACATCCCGGTCAGGTGCGACTGCGCGTCGAGCACGCTCGGCCGTTCCCCGATCTCGGCCAGCACAGCCTCCATCAGGCCGGTGGTAACGCCGGTGCCCCGCGCCGACGGCGCGGTGGCGAGGCGCCCGACCCGGTATTCCCAGCCGCCGGGCACGTCGTCGCGGAGCAGCCGGGCCGTCGCGATCGGCTCGCCCGCGTCGTCGGCACACCAGAACTGCCGGGTCGCCGGCTCCAGATCCCGTCCGTCCAGCTCGGGATACGGGCAGTCCTGCTCGACAACGAAGACGTCCACCCGCAACCGCAGAATCCGGTAGAGGGTGACCGCATCGAGTCGGTCGGTGGCGGCACTGTGCACGATCGGCTTCACGCGTCCATCTTCGCGCACCTAACCTGAACTCATGCCACAGACGCGACCCACGGCCGAACCCGTCGGAGACTTCCTCGCGTCGATCGACGGCGACCGGCGCCGCGCCGACGCCCAGGCGGTCTGCGCGCTGATGCGCGAGGTGTCCGGGGTCGAACCGGCGATGTGGGGCCCGTCGATCGTCGGATTCGGCCGGCAGCCGTACCGCACGGCCGACGGCCGGGAACACGAGTGGTTCGCGATCGGCCTCGCCCCGCGCAAACAGGCCCTGACGCTGTACGGCCTCACCTACGACGGCTCGCACGCCGACCTCCTCGGCCGCCTCGGTCCGCACACCACCGGCAAGGGCTGTCTCTATCTCAAGCGGATCTCCGACGTCGACGACGACGCGCTCCGCGAACTCATCGAGCGCGCCTGGACGGCGAACCACCACCCGGCATGATCGCCGCGCCAGGTCAGCCCCGCGCGACGCCCGGGTCCAGCCGGAGTTGATCGGAGTCGGCGTCGTAGTCGTACAACTCGGCATAGCGGCCCCAATCGACCGCGGTGCGCAGTTGCCGGTCGGCGTCGTCGTCGGCGAAGCCCCGGCGCAGCAGGTCCCGGAAGAAGCTCAGCCGCAAGCAGTGCCGGTCGTTGACGCGCAACGCGCGGACGATGGTCCGGACCAGCGGGGCACGCTCCGCGGCCTGTGCGGCGAAGACCACCTTGGCTTCGGTGAGGGGCACCGCGGCGAAGTCGCGGCCGGCGGCGCTGATCTCCAGATCGTTGCCGTCGACGGTCACGAACCCGAGGAGTGCGGCGGCGTCAACGAGCGGCATCAGGTCGTCGATCTCGAAGGTGAGTTCGGCAGCGAGCTCGGGAAGGTCCGCCGAACCGCCCTTGGACGCCAGGATCTCGACCAGTCCGGCCATCCCGCCGACCGTGGCGTTCGGCAACGGACGGCTCACCGGAGTCGCGTCGGCGGCCGGCAGTGCGTCTTCCAGCACCTTATCGCGGCCGGTCAGCGTGCCGTAGAGCTCGTCGACCAGGGCCTCGAACGCGGGAGCCGAACGGTCCCGTGGTCGCGGCATCGGGATCCGCGCCTCGTGAATGATCCGGCCCGGCTTGCTGCCCAGCACCACCACCCGGTCGGCCAGCAGCACCGCCTCCTCGATGTTGTGGGTCACGATGCACACGCTCTTCGCCGGGAAGGTGCCGGCGGTCCACAGCTCGGTGATCTCGTTCCGCAGGTTCTCGGCCGTCAGCACGTCGAGCGCGGAGAAGGGCTCGTCCATCAGGAGAAGGTCCGGTTGCCGGACGAGGGCCCGGGCGAAGCCGACACGCTGCCGCATACCGCCGGACAGTTCGCGCGGGTAGGCGGACTCGAATCCGTCCAGGCCGATGGTGTCGATGGCGCGCAGCGCGCGATCGCGCCGCTCCCGCCGATCGACGCCGCGCGCCGCCAGTCCCAATTCGACGTTCTCCTGCACCGTCAGCCACGGCATCAGGGCGAACGACTGGAAGACCATCGCGGCGCCGGGATTCGGACCGGTCAGCGGCTTCCCGTCGACCTCGACGGTCCCGCTGCTCGCGGGGATCAGCCCGGCGAGGATGCGCAGCAGCGTCGACTTTCCGGATCCGGACCGGCCGAGCAGTGCGACGATCTCGTTCTCGGCGATGTGCAGGTCGATGCCGTCCAGAACCGGCAGGGCGTCACCCTTGGCGTCGCCGAAGTTCTTCTCGATACCGACGACGTCGATCAATGCGTTGCGGGTGAGGGTGTGGTCGGTCATGATTCGCTCCTGGTCGGCGGGTGGGCAGGTCGGTGTCGGGAAGGGTCAGTAGGAGAACCGGCGCGCGGCGAGCGCGTACAGGCGGCGCCAGAAGACGGCGTTCGTGGCGACGACGAACACGCACATCATCACGATGCCCAGCAGCAGGTGCGCGCCGTGGCCGGGCGCGGCCGACGCGGTCCAGGTCGCGATGTAGTCGCCCAGGCCGAAGGCGTGGTAGGTCCGGCCGTGGTAGGTGAGCACCTCGGCGACGATCGAGGCGTTCCACGCGCCGCCGGCCGCCGTGATGCCTCCGGTCACGACGCTCCCGAAGATCGCGGGCAGCAGCACCTTCCGCCATTTCAGGGCCCGCGTCAGGTTCATGTCGCGGGCGGCCTCGAGCAGGTCGTTCGGGATGGCGGAGGCGCCCGCGATCACGTTGAAGAGGATGTACCACTGGGTACCGAGCGCCATCAGCACGATGCCGCCGACATCGAGGCTGAGATGCCAGGCGAGGAATACCGCGCCGACCATCGGAAACAGGAAGTTGGCGGGGAAGCTCGCGGCGATCTGCAGGATCGGTGACAGGAACCGGCTCATCCTGGGGTCGAGCCCGATCAGCACGCCGACCGGCACCCAGATCAGCGTGCAGACGATGATCAGTACCACCACGCGCGACATCGTCGCGGCGCCGAGGAGGAAGACGTGCCGCACCTCACCGCCACCGGCGCCGCGCAACACCACCTGGACGACCTGGAACACGGCGTACGACAGGATCGCCGCGACGGCGAGCGCGAACACGGCGTCGCCGCTGCGCCGCCGCCGAGTGCTCACCACGGTCTGCCCTCCGGCGCGGCCGAAAACGGCCCCGAAGACCTTGTCGCACACGGCGGTGACCGGTGCCATCACCCAGCCGAACGCGGCTGAGACGCGGGAGCGCCGCAGGACGGTCAAGACCAGCGATCGCGGCTCACGGCCCGACTCGGAGTCCTCGACCCGGAACTTCTCGGCCCACGCCGTGAGCGGACTCCAGAACAGGACGTTCACCGCCGCCACCACGACGACCATGGTCAGCACGGCCCACCACACGTCGGTGAGCCGGCCGGCCTGTGCCGCCGACGCCACGTATGCGCCGACGCCGGGGAGTGCGTAGCTCTTCCCCGCGACGGTGACCGCCTCGGATGCGGTCAGGAAGAACCAGGCGCCGCCGAAACTCATCATCGAATTCCAGACCAGGGGAATCGCTCCGCTGGGCAGGTCGAGCCGCCAGAATCGCTGCCACCTGGACAGCCGCAGATCGACCGCCGCCTCCGCGAGGTCGCGAGGCTGACTGGCCAGGCTGTAGTAGAGCGAGAACGCCATGTTCCAGGCCTGCGACGTGAAGATCGCGAAGATCGCCGCGCACTCCAGTCCCATCTCCGATCCGGGGAACAGGGCGATGAACGGTGTCACGGTGATCGACAGGAAGCCGAGGACCGGGACCGACTGCAGGATGTCGAGGATCGGCAGCAACACGGCACGCGCCCGGCGTGAGCGTGCCGCGGCCACCGCGAAGACGAAGGTGAAGATCAGCGAGGCGAGCAGGCCGATGAACATACGGAGCAGCGATCGCGCCGCGTAGTACGGCAGCTTCGCCGGGTCGGTGTCGATGGTGCCGGAGGCGTTTCCCAGGTCGACGTGGGCGTTCATCCCCTTGCCGACTTCGACGAGCACCCAGATCAGCGCGATCGCACCGAGGATCACGACGATGTCGGCGGCGATGGTGCGTAGGGTGCGG
>NZ_JBPSDN010000007.1:0-80064 GCF_052036135.1 Gordonia marina | reverse complement strand
GGGGTGCGGCGGCGCCCCCCCCCGACGGCGAGCAGCGACGACCGGCCCACACGGGGTCCGAGAGTGGACAGTTGACGTGCCATGGGAGATTCCTCTCGAGAGCACCACCGGGCCGCCCGCGCGGGGCGACGAGGCCCGGCGATCGGACACGACCGGATGGACCCGGCGGACTCGCGAACGAGCCGGCCGTGGCCTCGGCGGCGGTGAAAAGGGGGTTCGGTTCAGATCAGGCGCACACGGCCGGGCGACGACGGATCGCGTCGCCCGGCTGCTGACTGTTTCCCTCGGGCATCGCTCACCTCCGACGAGTCGGCCGGCGCCGGGAGGAGACGGCCGCCCGATGCGGCCCGCGGATGCCCCTCCACGTTCGACCTTCGGCACTTCGCGGCGTGAACCCTCTCGGGTAGCCAATCGGGAACCACCCTTAATCCGGATGGCTCTGTCCTGACCCGGAGCGTCTCTCGACGGTTGGGGTCGCTGGCTTGTGTCCGCGAAGGAGCCTCAGCTAACGATTGGCACCTTGCATGGTCCAAAATGGCACCGATCCCGCGATCGCGCAAGTCGGCGCCGACGGCCCGCCGTCCCGGTGCCTGCGGGAACAGACAAACGGAACACATCCGCCGTCGTGCCGGCGGCGTCGCCGCGGTGAAATCTCGGCCGTTCCCCTGCGCCCCACCGACCTGCGCGTCAAGCTGACACGGCAGGACATCGATAGATCGGCGACGCTGCCGCGGCGCCGCGCACTGGGAGGCCAGATGTCAGAAGAGAAGTTCACCGCCGCCGTCGTCACGCGGCTCGGCGCACCGCTGGAGATCACCGAGATCGAACGGCCAGTACCGGGTCCGGGCCAGGCCCTGGTCAAGCTGGAGACGTCCGGGGTGTGCCACACCGACCTCCACGCCGCGCAGGGCGACTGGCCGGTCAAACCGTCGCCACCGTTCGTGCCCGGCCACGAGGGCTACGGCACGGTGGTGGCCGTCGGACCGGGCGTCACCGAACTTCACGTCGGCGACAAGGTCGGCAACGCCTGGCTCTGGTCGGCGTGCGGCCACTGTGAGTACTGCCGTTCCGGCTGGGAGACGCTGTGCGAGTCGCAGGTCAACGGCGGTTACGGTATCGACGGCTCGTTCGGCGAGTACATGTTGGTCGACGAGCGGTTCGCGGCGCGGATCCCGGACGGCTGCGACCCGGTCGAGGTGGCGCCGATCCTCTGCGCCGGCGTCACCGTCTACAAGGGCCTGAAGATGTCCGACGTCCGCCCCGGCCAGTGGATGGTGATCTCCGGCGTCGGCGGCCTCGGCCACGTCGCCATCCAGTACGCCCGGGCGATGGGCATGCGGGTCGCCGCCGTCGACGTGCACGACGACAAACTCGATCTGGCCCGCGAACTCGGCGCCGAGGTGACTGCCAACGCGGCGACCCAGGACCCGGTCGCGGTGATCCAGGAGCAGACCGGCGGCGCTCACGGCGTGCTCGTCACCGCGGTCAGCCCGCCCGCGTTCGCCCAGGCGATCGGCATGGCGCGCCGCCGCGGCACCATCGTCCTGGTCGGACTCCCGCCCGGCGACTTCCCCACCCCGATCTTCGACGTGGTGCTCAAGGCGCTCACCATCCGCGGCTCGATCGTGGGCACCCGGCAGGACATGGTCGAGGCCCTGGACTTCTACGCCCGCGGCCTGATCAAGCCGACCGTCGCCACCGCCCGCCTGGAGGACATCAACGGCGTCTTCGAGCGACTGGAGAACGGCGACATCGAGGGCCGGATCGTCATCGACTACCGGTGATCGCGACACCGTCGTATCTGTCGGTCGGCGACCAACAGATACGACGATGTCGGGACGGTTGACAGCCGCCGCCTGGAGAAGCGAGAAGCGCCGTTACTTCGCGGCGGCGTCGACGACGGTCAGCGTCGTCAGGTCGCTGACGTAGCGACCGCCCTTGATGTCTCCCGGAACGACGAGCCGGGGCCGGGATAGTTCCTTGCCGTCCTCCGTGTAGGCGACCAGGACCGGAGTCGCGCCGAAGCTCGCGTCGAACTCACCCCACGACACCACGGCCTGATAGCCGTCGGCACCGGTCGCGAGCACCGCGAGCCGCAGATCCGGGTTCTTCGCCGCCGGGTCGGTCGTGGGCTGCGCACCGGCCAGGACATCGCTGAGCAGCGGTCCGACGAAGGTGTGCTCCTGCTCGCCCTTGCTGCTGCCGAACTTGACCGACTCGGTCCGGGCCGGCAGCTTCTTCAGGTCGCCGATGGTCAGCGTCTCGGGCTTGGCGACCGCTCCGTCGATGCGCAGCGATCCGGCGGGCACCGGCGCCACACTCGCGGCTGAAATCGACGGAGATGCCGAGTGCTCGCTGTCGTTGCCGCAGGCTGCGACGCCGAAGGTCAGAGCGCCGGTGGTGGCGACGATGCCGATCCAGCGGGCGGGCACGGAGAGACGCATGGTTCACCTATCGAGATCGGGACCGGGCCCCTGGCGGAGTCGGACGACACGCCGACTGCCGGAGTCGACGCCGGTCCGAGCGTAGACGTTCGCCGCGGCCCACGTGCGGCTTCGCGCGACGGTCTCGTCCTCCCCGGGATGTCGTACCTCCGGCATACCTTCACGAGAGCACGGACTCGGACAGCGGGAGGGACTCATGACGACCTATCGACAGCACCGGCACCGGTCCGATGGCGGTGGCGACTTTCCGGTCGCTCCGCACTCGTGCCGAGCGTGCGGAAAGGTGGCCTTTCCCTCGCGTAAGCTCGCGCGGCGGGCTGCGCGTGCACGCGACCTGCACGGTCTCGCGACCTATCGCTGCCCGGTCGGCAGCGGTGTGCACCTCGGGCACCAGCCGATGGTCGTGCGCCGCGGCCAGGTCAGCGCGTCGGCGTACACCACCGGTGTGCACCCCCATCGACGACGCGGCGTCAGCGCCGGGGTGCGAACCCGGTTCACCGACTGCTGCCCACCCGAAGTCCTCACCGCGATCGGCATCGAGATGTCGAAAGCCCTCGCCGTCTGGCACGACGAGCACGGTCGGGGCCCCACCTGGCGCGAGGCGCTCGGTCCGTTCCGCGATCGGCCGGAGAGCCCGGTCGCCCGGCTGTTCGACGTCCCCGAAGGCCGCAACCCGGACAGCTGGAAGGATCAGGCCACCAGATCGTTGATGGAGACCCTTCGTGACCGTGGCTGGATCACCTTCGACGGACGGCCCCACTCACTGCGACCCGGGGCGCTCGGCGAGATTCCGGCGCCGCGATGATCTCGTCCGCACCGGTGCGCACACCGGACGAGCGCACCGACACGCCGCTCAGAAGGCCAGCGGTCGGTACGCCAGCGCCTTGTCCACCACTTGCTCCGGCGTGAGGGGCGCGGGATGCCAGAACATGTAGTCGCTGATCTGCGGATCGGAGACCGCGTCCTGCACGCGCTGCAGGAGCGCTTCACCCGCCGCCTCCGTGTCGGCGGGCTCGGGATTCATCACCCGGCGCACCAGCTCGATCAGTTCCTCCCGGGACATGCCGAACGGCCCGACGGTGCCCATCCGCGCCCTCCGATGTCCTCGCCGCTACCAGTCCAGGCCGAGGTCGAGGACCGTGACCGAATGGGTCAGCGCCCCGACCGCGAGGTAGTCGACGCCGGTGCGGGCGTAGTCCATCGCCATGTCGAGGGTCAGCCCTCCGGACGATTCCAGCTTGGTCGACGGCGCCCGCTTGTCGCGGCGCTGCACGGCCATCTGGGTCTCCCAGGGCTCGAAGTTGTCGAGCAGGATCAGCGCGGGTTCCAGCGCGAGGACCTCGTCGAACTGGGCCAGCGAGTCGACCTCGACCTCCACCGGCACGTCCGGGGCGTACGCGCGCACGGCCTGCAACGCCGCGGCGACGCCACCCGCGGCGACCACATGGTTGTCCTTGATCAGCGCGGCATCGCCCAGACCCATCCGGTGGTTGACGCCGCCACCGGCGCGGACGGCGTACTTCTGCAGAAAGCGCAGGCCCGGCAGGGTCTTGCGGGAGTCGCGGATCTGCGCGGAGGTGCCCTCGACGGCGGCCACCCACTGCGCGGTGGCCGTCGCGATACCCGACAGATGGCAGAGCAGATTCAGCGCGGTGCGCTCGGCCGTCAGCAACGACGCGGCCGGCGCGCGAACACCGAGCACCACGTCACCGGGCGCCACCGGAGAGCCGTCGCCGCGCTCGGAGGTCACCACGTAGTTGGCCGAGCCGATCACCAGGTCGAACACGGCCCGCACCACGGGAACGCCCGCGATCACGCCGTGCGCACGACTCACGATGCGCGCGTCCGCCACGGTGTCGGCGGGCACCGTGGCCAGCGTCGTGACGTCGGGCCCGTAGCGCAGATCCTCGTCGAGCGCGGTGGCGATCAGCGCCACCAGCTCCTCGGTGACCTCGAAGTCGAGCGTGCCGGCGGCGCTCGCCTGCCCGATGAACGCCTCGCTCACTCGCCGCCGCCCGGGTTACCGATCGCGATCATCCGCTCCACCGACTGACGCGCCCGCTGCGCGACGTCCGGCGCCACGAAGACCTCGTCGCGGCCCTCGGTGAGGCACCGCAGCAGAGCGGCCGGGGTGATCATCTTCATGTACGGGCACGCCGCGCGCGAGTTGACCGGCTGGAAGTCGACGTCCGGCGCCGCCTTGCGCAGCTGGTGCAGCATCCCGACCTCGGTCGCGACCAGCACCTGCTTGGCGTGGGTGGCCCGCGCGGCGTCGATCATGCCGCCGGTGGACAGGATGTGCACCTTCTCCGCCGGCACCGCCCCCTCTCCGGCCAGGTAGAGCGCGGACGTCGCGCACCCGCATTCGGGGTGGATGAACAGGTCGGCGTCTGGGTGACCCTCGCTCTGCGCGGTCAGCTCGTCGCCGTTGATGCCGGCGTGCACGTGGCACTCACCGGCCCAGATCTGCATGTTGTCACGCCCCAGCGTGCGCTTGACGTGCGCGCCCAGGAACTGATCCGGCAGGAACAGCACCTCCCGGCCGGGATCGATCGACGCGACCACGTCGACGGCGTTCGACGACGTGCAGCAGATGTCGGTCAGGCCCTTCACCTCGGCGGTGGTGTTCACGTACGACACCACCAGCGCCTCCGGGAACTCAGCCTTCCAGGCGCGCAGTTCGTCGGCGGTGATCGAGTCGGCGAGCGAGCAGCCGGCCCGCTCGTCCGGGATCAGTACCCGCTTCTCCGGCGAGAGGATCTTGGCGGTCTCGGCCATGAAGTGGACGCCGCAGAAGACGATCTCGTCGGCGTCGACCTCGGCGGCGATCCGCGACAGCGCCAGCGAATCACCGCAGTGATCGGCGATGTCCTGGATGGCCGGGAGCTGATAGTTGTGCGCGAGGATCACGGCGTTGCGGGCCTTCGCCAGCCGCTTGATCTCGTCGGCCCACTCCGGTGTCGCCTCGACGCCCCCGTAGGCGGGCGGAATCCCGGTGCGCGGGTCGGGCATGCCCAGGTCGGTCTCGGTCCGGGTGATCACATTCGTGGTCATGGCTACCAGCCTCCATCGCTGCTCCCCCGGCGGCGGGCTGGCCCCGGGGAGGGTTTTCGACCATTGGTCGAAAACTGTCCTGCTCATCGTAACACCGGGTCGGCGCGGCTCATTCCCGGTCGCGTCGCACCTTAGACTCACACCCATGGCGACCCCCACTCCGATCGAGGTGCTCAGCGCGGTCTTCCAGGTGCGCGAACCCGGCTCGGGCCGGCCGGTCCTGTGCGTCCTGCTGCACCGTGACGACACCGACGACGCGCCCTGGGCACTCCCCGGCGGCGACCTCGGCGACCGGGAGACGCTGGCCGCCTCCGCCCGGCGGCACCTCGTCGCCCAGTGTGGACTCACCCGCGTCGCCCACCTGGAGCAGCTGTCGATGCTGTCCGATCCCGACCGGGTACCCGGGGTGCGGACCATCGCCTCGACATACCTCGGTCTGGTCCCCCGCGACGTGCCGGCCGACCCGAGCGGCGTGGACGTGAACCCGGCCGGGCCGGTCACCGCCGGATGGTTCGACGTCGATGAACTCCCGTCGCTCGCCTACGACCACGCCGACGTGGTCGCCCTGGCGCGCGGACGACTCGCCGCGAAACTGTCGTACACCAATCTGGCCTTCGCGCTGGCCCCGGAACGCTTCGCGATGTCCGAGCTGTCCGAGATCTACGGCGCCGCGCTGGGCTATCACGTCGACGCGACCAACCTGCTGCGCGTGCTGTCGCGGCGCGGTGTGGTGGTCGCGACCGGCACCGTCGGGCGGACCGGCCGCAGCGGAGGACGGCCGCCGGCGCTCTACACGTTCGCCGACGACGCGCTGGTGGTGACCGACGAGTTCGCGACGCTGCGCCCACCGCCGTAGCGGTCCTCGTCGGGCAGTTCGGTGCGCCGGGAGATCGCGCGGTCGGTGGACGCGGCGGCGCACACGAAGTAGCCGAGCACGGCGAAACCCGTGGCGCAGACGACCAGCAGCCACGGCACGGCGAGGCCGCCGAACGTCGCGTCGGGCATCCACAGTTTCCCGACGATCCGGTAGGTCCCCGGATGGTGGACGTCGATCCCGGGGAACCGCTGTTCGCCGATCCCCTGGGCCACCGCCATCGCGATCCCGCCGGAGACCGTCGCCAGCAGTGCCGCGTAGCCCAGTCCGGCCGGTCCCCGGGTCTCGCGCAGCGCGATCCAGACGGTCACGCCGCAGATCGCGCCCAGTCCGAACGCCAGGAACACGAAGACGGCGACCGCGCCGAAGGTCTTCGCGGTGTCGGCCGCGGTGAAGTCGAGGCTGCCGTCCGCGGTCAGGGTCACCTCGCCGTACGGCGTGATGAACGCCCACAGCACGCCCGCCAGCGCACCGAGCACCAGCAGCGCGACGGCCGTGATCAGCGCGGTCGGATCGAACGACGACGTCCGTGTGGCCTGCGGCAGCGGCGCGGTCACCGGCGCCCCAGCTCCACCGAGTCGACGACGCCGTGGCGCGAGCAGCGCGCGTCCCAGCCGTCCGGGCGCACCTGCACCACCATGCGGCGGCCGCACTGACCGCAGAACCGGGGCGGTTCCAGCCCCAGCTGCGCGGCCCGCGGGATCGCGTCGGGCGCCTGTAATTCCAGTTCCAGGCCGGTGTACACGCCGTACTTCAGCGGCTCGTCCAATGGTCGCGCCACGGCGGTCATCAGATCTCCTTCTCGCATACGCATGACGCTACGCGTGTGGTCTCGACTCCGCTCGACCAGCATGACCACCACGACGATCGAGCGAAGCCGAGATCACCCACACCACCAGGGAAACGGTCTCGACTCCGCTCGACCAGCATGGCTCCGCTCACCCGACCAGCATGGCTCCGCTCACCCGACCTACAGGGTGTCGTTCAGGACCTTGATGGGCATGCTCAGGTCGTCGAGGAGGTCGAGGTCGTCCTCGGCGGGGCGGCCGAGGGTGGTCAGGTAGTTGCCGACGATGACCGCGTTGATCCCGCCGAGGATGCCCTGCTTGGCGCCGAGGTCGCCGAGGGTGATCTCCCGGCCGCCGGCGAACCGCAGGATGGTCCGCGGCAGCGCGAGGCGGAACGCGGCCACCGACTTGAGCGCCTCCGAGGCGGGCAGCACGTCCAGGTCGCCGAACGGGGTGCCGGGGCGCGGGTTGAGGAAGTTGAGCGGCACCTCGTCGGGGTCGAGCGTGGCGAGTTCGGCGGCGAACTCGGCGCGCTGCTCGACGGTCTCCCCCATGCCGAGGATGCCGCCGCAGCACACCTCCATGCCGGCTTCGCGAACCATCGTCAGGGTGTCCCAGCGCTCGTCGTACGTGTGCGTGGTGACGACGTTCGGGAAGTGGCTGCGCGCGGTCTCCAGGTTGTGGTTGTAGCGGTGCACACCCATTGCGGCGAGCTCGTCGACCTGCTCCTGGGTGAGCATGCCGAGGCTGCACGCGATCTGGATGTCGACCTCGTTGCGGATGGCCTCGATACCGGCGGCGACCTGCGTCATCAGCCGCTTGTCCGGGCCGCGGACGGCGGCGACGATGCAGAACTCGGTGGCACCGGTCTTGGCGGTCTGCTTGGCGGCCTCCACCAGCGACGGGATGTCGATCCACGCGCTGCGGACCGGCGATGCGAACAGGCCGGACTGGCTGCAGAAGTGGCAGTCCTCCGGGCAGCCGCCGGTCTTCAGCGAGATGATGCCCTCGACCTCCACCTCGGGGCCGCAGTGGCGCATGCGGACGTCGTGCGCCAGCTGCAGCAGTTCGGTGAGCCGGTCTTCGCCGAGACGCAACACCTCGACGATCTGCTCGTAGCGCAGCCCCTCGCCGCGCTCGAGGACCTGCTCGCGGGCGACGGCGAGGATGTCGGCGGTCTCGCCGGGGGCCACCGGGGCTTCGGTGGTGGTCATGGGATCTCCTTCTGATGGGATGTGTCGGCCCCGGACACGGGGCTCCAGCACGGTCGGCTGACCCAGGACGGCGCGGCCGCCTGGAAGTCGTCGGGATCGAGACGGCCGGCGCCGGACGGGACGACGGCCACGATGTCGGTGCCGCACAGCCGCGGCAGGTCGTCGGCATTGCAGGTCATCGCCAGATCCGGTGCGGCCGGCCACGATCCGATCACCAGTCCGGCCACCTCGCAGTCCGCGGCGCGCAGCGCGTCGACGGTGAGCTCGGAGTGGTTCAGGGTGCCGAGACCGGGATCGGTCACGACGACCACCGGCGCGTCCAGCGCGCGGGCGACGTCGAGCAGGGTCAGGTCGGGCGCCAGGCGCACCAGGATGCCGCCCGCGCCCTCGACCAGCACCAGGTCGGCCTCGCGGCGCAGATGCTCGACGGTCTCGCACACCTCGTCGAGCCGCAGATACGGCAGTCCGGCGCGGCGGGCGGCGGTCTCCGGGGCGAGCGGCTCGGGATAGCGCGCGATCTCGGCGGTCGGCAGGTCCCCGGCCAGCGCGGTGACGACGGCGAGGTCGCCGTCCTCCCCCGGGGCGACACCGGTCTGCGCCGGTTTGCACACCGCGACGCGCAGGCCGTCGGCGGCCGCGGCCGCGGCGAGGGCGGCCACGGTGATGGTCTTGCCGACGTCGGTGGAGGTGCCGGTGACGACCAGCACGTCGCCGGGACGTGGGTGTTCGGCCGGACTGGTGGTCGTTTCGACACGGCCGAGCCCCGGGGGGCTCGTCCGGCTCAACGGGCTATCAGGGCTGTCAGGACTCGTCCGGCGGGATGGGCTGTGAGGACTCGTCCGGCGGGATGGGCTGTCAGGGCTCGTCCGGCTCAACGAGCTAAGGGGGCTCGTCCGGCGGGGCGGGCTGTCGGGGCTCGGTCGGCGGGGCGGGCTCGACGGGCTGTGGGAGGTCATCGCGCACCCACGTGGGTCAGGGCATCGTCGACGATGCGGGCGACGGCGGCGAGGGTCTGCTCGTCCAGGTCGGCCCGGACGGTGACGCGCAGCCGCGAGGTGCCGGCGGGCACCGACGGTGGCCGGAAGCAGCCGACGAGCAGGCCGCGGTCCCGGCAGTAGCCGGCCGCGGTGACCGCCGCGACCGGGTCGCCGACGATCAGCGACACCACGGCCGAGGCGGGTTCGGCCGCACCGACGGCCGCCGCGAACGACGCCGCCGAACGCCGGAGCCGTTCCGGCAGTTCCGGATCCGCGCGGAGCAGGCCGAGCGCCGCGTGGGCCGCACCCACCGCCGCCGGGTTGAGCCCGGTGTCGAAGATGAACGTCCGTGCCCGGTCGATGAGGTGCGAGCGCAGCGCCGCCGGACCGGCGACGATCCCGCCCTGCGCACCGAGCGACTTGGACGCCACCGTGGTCACCACCAGGCCGGGCGCGCCGGCCAGCCCGCATTCGGCGACGACGCCCCGTCCGCCGGGCCCGCGGACGCCGAGCGCGTGTGCCTCGTCGACCAGCAGCGTGGCGCCGAATTCACTTGCGGCACCGTACAACTCGGCGATCGGCGCGCGCTCGCCGTCGATGCTGTAGATCGAGTCGGTCACCACCAGTGCCCGTTTCTCGGTGCGCGCAGCCAGTTCCCGCGCGGCGGCGGCGGCATCGCCGCGCTCGACGACGACCACCCGCGCCCGGGACAGCCGGCAGCCGTCGATCAGCGAGGCGTGGGTGCCGGTGTCACTGACGATCAGGTCGCCGCGGCCGGCCAGCGCGGTGATCGCTCCGATGTTGGCGAGGTATCCGGAGGAGAAGACGAGGGCCGCCTGCACGCCGAGGAAGTCGGCGAGGTCGTCCTCGAAGTCGAGGTGTGCCTGCGTGGTGCCGACGACCAGCCGCGACGACGTCGACCCGCCGCCCCAGGTGCCGGCCGCCCGCTGCGCGGCGGCGATCACCGCCGGATGCATCGAGAGGCCGAGGTAGTCGTTCGAGGCCAGATTCACCTCGCTCGCGCCGGCCTGGCGGGCGACCGGCGCGCGGTGCAGCCCGGCGCGCTCGATCGCGGCGGCCTCCTCGGTGAGCCAGGCGAGCGGGTCGGCGTGGACGGTGGCGGTCATGCGGAGATCTCGACTTCGCTCGATCGGCATGGCCGCGCGGCCACACTGGCCCGGGCGGCGGCCACCATGCCCGCGGCGATCGCGTCCACCTCGTCCGGGGTGCAGATGTACGGCGGCATCGCGTAGATCAGGTTCCGGAACGGCCGCAGCCAGATCCCGTGCGCCACCGCCGCATCGGTGGCGGCGACCATGTCGACGTCCTCGTCGAGTTCGATCACACCGATGGCCCCCAGGGTGCGGATCTCGGTGACGCCGGGGACCTCGTCGAGCACGGCCAGCCCGGCGGCGAGCCGCTCCGAGATCATCGCGACCGCGGTGCGCCACGAACCGTCGGCGAGCAGGTCGAGCGAGGCGTTCGCGATCGCGCAGGCCAGCGGATTGCCCATGAAGGTGGGCCCGTGCGCCAGGCCGCCGGCCTCGCCCGCGCTGATCACGCCGGCCACGGTGTCGGTGGTCAGCGTCGCGGCGAGCGTCAGGTATCCGCCGGTCAGCGCCTTGCCGAGGCAGAGGATGTCCGGGCTGATCCCGGCGTGGCCGACGGCGAACAGCTCGCCGGTGCGGCCGAAGCCGGTGGCGATCTCGTCGCAGATCAGCAGCACGTCGTGCGCATCGCAGAGCCGGCGCAGATCGGCGATCAGCCGCGGATCGTGAAAGCGCATGCCGCCGGCACCCTGCACCACGGGTTCGACGATCACCGCAGCCAGCTCCCGGCCGTGGCGGGCGAGGGCGGCGTCGAGCATGTCGGTGTACGCCGGGTCGTAGTCGCGCGGCGGCGCGTCGACGAAGACCTGCTCGGCCAGGACGCCCCGCCACATCGCGTGCATACCGCCCTCGGGGTCGCAGACGCTCATCGGGGCAAAGGTGTCGCCGTGGTAGCCGCCGCGCCAGGTCAGCAGGCGGCGCTTGCCGGGCCGGCCGAGGCTGCGCTGGTACTGGATCGCCATCTTGACCGCGACCTCGACGCCGACCGAGCCGGAATCGGCGAAGAAGACCTTGGTCAGCGGTGCGGGTGTCATGTCCACCAGCCGGGCGGCGAGCGTCACGGCCGGTTCGTGGGTGAGGCCGCCGAACATCACGTGCGCCATCGCGCCGAGCTGCGCCGTCGCGGCGGCGTCGAGCATCGGATTCCGATAGCCGTGCACCGCGGCCCACCAGGAACTCATGCCGTCGATCAGCTCGGTGCCGTCGGCCAGGGTGAGCCGGACGCCACGCGCCGAGGCGACCACGCGGGGCGCCGTGGTCGACGGGAAGCCGCCGTACGGATGCCAGACGTGCGCGGCGTCGAGCCGCGAGACCTCCGCCGTATCCACCGCTCGCCTCCTCTCCACACCGTGACCCGTGCGACATCACAACTCCTGAACACTGTACAGGTGGCCCTGTACGCCGTACAGGACGAGGCCGTGTCTCCCAAGTCTTCTCCGAAGGCATCGGTGGATCCGCTGGGCGGCTGGCAAGGCAGAGGAGGGAGGCATAGCGACGCTATGCCGACCGACGACAACGCCGCCAGGCGTTCAGCGGGCCGCCGAGGACCGGAGCGAGACTTGGGAGACATGGCCTAGTGTCGTCGGCGTGGGCAATACGCGGACGGACATCCTGGCGGCGGCCCGCGGCATCCTGGCCGAGCACAGCCTGGCGGATCTGACCATGCGCCGCCTGGCCACCGAGGTCGGGGTCCGGCCCAACGCCCTGTACTGGCACTTCCCCAACAAGCAGTCGATGCTCGCCGCACTGGCCGACGACCTGCTGGCGGCGGTGCCCGTCCCCGATCACCTGCCCTGGGATGCGGCGCTGCGCGAGACGACCCGCGGCATGCGCGCCGCGCTGCTCGCCGTGCCGGACAGCGCCGAGGTGGTGTCCTCGGCGTGGGCGTCGGGACTGTCCGGCAGCGATCTGGCCGGACGACTCGCCGGACTCGCCGCCACCGGCGGCCTCAGCGAGACCGCCGCGCACGGTGTCGCGACCGCCCTGTGCCAGCTGACCATCGGCCTCACCATCGAGGAGCAGACCCGGGCCCAGATGGAGCGGCTCGGTGTCACCGGACCGTCCGGCCGGAACTACGACGCCGAGTTCACCGCCGCCCTCGGCGTGATCCTCGACGGCGCCCGCGCCGCGCTCGCCGCCGTCTGACCATCGCCGCCGCAGACGCGCCGCGGCGGTCCCGGGTGACGGTACGATTTGTGAGCCTTGGCCACCGCGGTGCCGAGCCCACGACAGGACACCGATGAGCGACATCCCGATCGAGCCGATCGCGACCTACCGGGTGCAGCTGACCCCGGAGTTCGCGTTCGCCGAGGTCGTCGGGATCCTCGATCAGCTGGCCGACCTCGGCATCTCCCATCTGTATCTCTCACCGATCCTCGGCGCCATGCCCGGCTCCACCCACGGCTACGACTGGACGCCGCCGACCCAGATCTCCGCAGAGCTGGGCGGTATCGACGGCTTCCGGCTGCTGCGCGCGCACGCCCGCGCGGTCGGCATCGGCCTGATCATCGACATCGTGCCCAATCACGTCGGTATCGCCGTCCCCGCACGGAACGCCTGGTGGGCCGACGTCCTGCGCTTCGGCATGGAGTCGCGGTACGCCGGGTACTTCGATCTGCACCCGGCCTCGACGGACGGCGTCGACGGCCGCATCCTCCTCCCCTTCCTCGGTGCCGGACAGGACCTCGAGGAGTTGCGGCTCGACGACGACGGCAACCTCCGCCTGCACGACTGGGTACTGCCCACCGCCCCGGACACCGCCGCGCCGGGCGACGACCCGGTCGAGGTCCTGGGCAGGCAGCATTACCGACTGGTCGCGGCCACCTCTCCGCTGCTGAGCTATCGCCGCTTCCTCGACATCGGCGAGCTCGCGGCCCTGCGTGTCGAGGCTCCGGAGGTCTTCGAGGCGACGCACGGCTGGCTGCGCTATCTGGCGAACGAGGACCTGATCGACGGCGTCCGCGTGGATCACCTCGACGGTCTGCGCGATCCGCTCGGTTACACCACCGCGCTGCGCGAGATCCTCGGGCCGCACCGGCTGATCTACGTGGAGAAGGGACTGGCCGTCGACGAACAGCTCGACGACGCGCTCCCGATCGACGGCACCACCGGGTACGACCAGCTCCAGCTGATCGAGGCGGCCTTCACCTCCCCACCGGGGATCATCGAACTCGACGAGATCTTCCGCTGGATCACCGGCCTGCCCGGCGACGGCGACCAGCTCGCGGCCCAGGCACGCGCACTCCGGGATTCGACGATGCGCACCGTCTTCGCCACCCGGCTGCGCTGGGCCAGCGCCGCGGTCGCCGAGGCCACCCCGTCGGTCCCGCTCTTCCAGATCGAGCAGGCGGTCGCCGCCTTCGTCGTCGCCCTCACCGTCAGCCGGCCGGACTATCCGCAGTTACTGCCCCGGGTGCTGGCGACCATCGAGGCGGCGCGCAGCGAACTCCCCACCGCGAGCGTAGGACTCGACTCGGTCGCCGCGGTCTTCCTCGCACCCGACGAGTACCCCGAGGCCGTGTTCCGGGTCAGCGAGCTGGCCACCGCGGTGGCCGCGAAAGCCATCGAGGACGTCGGTTTCCACCGGACGGCGCGGCTGATCTCCACTCAGGAACTCGGCTGCAATCCGCGAGTGCCGACCATCAGCCCGGTGGCCTTCCACGAGCGCAACCGGGTGCGCGCCCGGACCTGGCCGCTCGCGCTGACCACCGTCTCCACGCACGACACCAAGCGCAGCGGCGACGCCCGCGCTCGCATCGCGCTGATCGCACAGGTTCCGCAGCGCTGGAACCTCCTGGTCCACCGCATCTGGCAGGAGGCTCCCCCACCGCACCCGCGCACCGCGTATCTGCTGCTGCAGAACGTGATCGGCGTCTGGCCCGACGACGGATCTCCCGACGCCGACCTCCGGGAACGCCTGGCCCGGTACGCGACCCGTGCGATGCGCGACGCCGCCCTCATCACCTCGTGGCCGGCGCCGAACGACGACGCCGAGGAGCAGACCCAGACCTGGCTCGCCGCCGTGCTCACCGGCACCCCCGCCGCGCTGATCTCCGAGTTCGTCGGGCTCATCCACGGCCCCGGCCGCTGCGAAGCGCTCGCCCGCACCGCGGTCGCCCTGCTCGGCCCCGGCGTGCCCGACGTGTACCAGGGCTCGCAGTGGTGGGATCACTCCCTCACCGATCCGGACAACCGCCGGCCGGTCGACTACACCCAGCCGGCCGACCACCAGAAGTTCACCCTGATCACCGAGGCGCTGGCCGTCCGGCGGCGGTACCCCGAGGCGTTCGGCACCTGCGGCGAGTACCGCGAGGTGACCGCCCGCGGCGCACGCGCCGGCCACATCCTGGCCTTCGCCCGCGGACCGGCCGATCGGGCGCCGCAGGTCGTGGTGGTCACCGAACGGTTCAGTCAGACCTTCCGTCCCGGCCCCGACCGCGAAGAGGCGGCCGTCGATCTGCCGCCCGGCCGGTGGCGCGACGTCCGCACCGGCGTCGTGCAGACCGGACGGACCCGGGCCGATCGGCTTCTCGGGGACCGGCCCGTCGCCATCCTGGAAGCCACCGACGACTAGTGTCGCGTGTGTTCTGACCCGGCGGACGCTGAGCCGCCGGGCTCGCGACGTCAGCCGACCGGCTGCGGCGCGGGCGTCTGCCCGGCGGGCGGTGTCGTATCACCGGCCGGCGGCGTGGCGGTCGGCACCATCGAGGATCCGCCGTCGGCGCCGGCGGTGACGCCCTCTTCCGAGGCCATCTTGCCGACCAGCCACTTGCCGTCCTTCTTGACGAGGTCGATCTCGAACAGGACCGCCTGCTTGCCGCCGGCGGGCGCGGTCGCACTGGTGCCCGACAGGGTCATGCCGACGATGGCCGTCGCCGAATCAGCGGTGAATTGCTGGACGGA
Source organism: Gordonia marina (assembly GCF_052036135.1). Classification (NCBI taxonomy): domain Bacteria; kingdom Bacillati; phylum Actinomycetota; class Actinomycetes; order Mycobacteriales; family Gordoniaceae; genus Gordonia; species Gordonia marina. The sequence continues at coordinate 64,702 of NZ_JBPSDN010000007.1, read as the reverse complement.
CGTCGAGGTCACCTCCACCGTCATATTGGCGAACTTGCCCTCCTTGACGAACTGCACGGTCGACTTGGAGTCGTTCTCCACACGTGCGCGCGCCTCGCCGGTCGTCAACGGCTTGATCTTGGCCTGGATCTGCTCGGGCGTGGCATTCGGGGCCATCATCGTCTCGAAGTAGGTCTTCACGAACGACGATGCCGCCGCCTTCGAATCACCGAACGCGCTCAACGTCCGGCTCTTCTCCACGTACTGCCAGCTCAGCAGGCCGATCGCGACCAGCGCACAGATCACCAGCAGTCCGATACCCGCACGGACCAGGCTGCGCGCGGTGACGGTGAACTCGCGCCCACCCGCCGGCGCTCCGGCCGCCTCGGCTTCGCGGGCGGCCCGCTTGGCCTCGATCTTGCTCCGCGCGGCCGCCTTCGGCGCCGCCTCGTCCGGCTCCACCGCGTCGTCGGTGGTCTCGGTCACCGCGGTGTCATCCGAACGGCCGGCGTCGTCCACTGCGGCGGCGTCCGGCGCGGCATGATCTGCGTCCGTGACGCCGCCGGTGGAATCGTCGGGACTCGGCCCGCCGGGGTTCTGCTCGTCAGGGCTCTGCTCGGAGGTCATGCGTCCTTCACTTCAAGGGGACTGTGCGGCTGTTGGGATCGTAGCCGGGCGGTGGGCCCGCGGTGTCGTCACCCTTCGGGCGCGGCGCGTTGACGCTGCCCCGCCGCTGCTGGTTCTGATCCTCGGTGACGCAGTACAGGTTGGTCGGCACCGACGCCGCCATGATCACCGTCGGCCGGGTCGGGGTCACCGCGTAGTCGCAGTACGGCCGCGGGTAGATCGAGGCCATCGCCCACCAGGCGCCGTCGTGGAACATCTTCTGCGCCTGCGCGGAGCCGTCGCGGATCGACGGCAGCAGAACGGCGAGGGTCGGGGCCCGCAGTGCGCCCTGCTGGGCGACCGACAGGAATTGGCCGAGCACGTCGGTGATCGGGTCGGTGATGGTGTCGAGCGACCCGGTCAGGCTGGTGATGCGGCCGGGACCGGTGCCGAGCAGCGTGCGCAGTTCCCGGTCGGAGGCCACCGCCGCGTTGATCAGGCCGGCACCGCCGTCGATCAGGCGGCTGAGATCGGGCTGGATGTCCGCGGTGGTCTTCAGGATGGTGCCGGCGTCCTGGATCAGCTTGGTGGTCTGCGGCATCACCTTGTAGAGCTGCGCGAAGATGGTGCCGCCGGACTGGAAGATCGACTTGAGCTGGTTCGGCTGATCGTCGTTGAGCGCGAGCGTCAGCTCTTGCAGCGCACCGCTGAGCTTCTCGGTGTCGACCTGGCTGATCAGATCGAGGCTCGATTCGAGCACGGTGGAGAACGGCACGGTCACCGCGGTCTGGCCCGGCTCGATCACGTCGCCGTTCTTCAGGAACGGGCCGTCGTCGGTGGTCGGGACGATGTCGACGTACTGTTCACCGGCCGCCGAGAGGCCCAGCGCGGAGAACTTGGCGTTGCGGTTGATCTTGTGGTCGCTCCGCAGCCGCAGCTTCACGTCGACCGTCCGCGGGGTCACCTGGATGCTGTCCACGTCGCCGATCTCGACGCCGCGCAGGGTCACCTTGGAGGTCTCCTGCAAGCCGCCGGAGATCGGGAACTTGACCATCACGTCGTAGGTGCTCTGCCACGGCCGCCAGTTGAGCGAGACGAACGCCAGGTAGGCCAGGCCGAGCACCATCACCACGGCGAGCGCGATGTTGCCCAGCAGGATCGAGTTCTTGCGCAGGAAGGCCGTCATCTAGTTCGCCCCCATCTGTCCGGTCAGCCGGGCCAGCACGATCGTCAGGGTCTGCTGGAGGCTCTGCAGTCCGCCCTGGAGGTCTTGCAATTCGGGGAACCGGGACCGCGAGTCGAAGCCGACGCCCGGGGTGAGCCAGTACAGTTTGGCCGCGACCGCAGCGGCGCTGCCCGGCGTGGAACCCTTCCACTTCGGGTTCAGCTCGAAGAGCCGCTGCATCAGCGGGGTGAGCTGCGGTGCCGTCTGGTTGAGGGCGATCGCCGCCTCGTTGAGGTGTCCCAGGAGTTCGATCAGGTCGCTCTGCCGGGTGTTCAGGAAGTTCGCGGTCGCCGCGGTGACGGTGTTCGACTTGTCCAGGGTGTCCAGGATCAGGCCGAGCTCGTCGTTGACGGTGGCGATCGCCGGCGGCAGCTTGTTGACGGCCGCGGTGATCTGATTGCGGCCGTCGGCGAGTTCCCCGGTCAGCTTCTGGGTGTTCGCCATCGCCGTGTCGACCTCGGCGGAGTTCTTGTTGAACTTGGTGATCGCCGTGGTGAAGCCGTTGATGGCCCCCTGCAGCTCCACGTACTTGTCCTGTCCGGACAGCGCCGTGCTCAGTTCGGTGAAGATGTTCTGCAGCGCGCTGACCGAACCGGAGTCGACCTGCGCGGTCATGCTGATGAGCAGATCCTCGACGGTGGCCGCCGCGGACGTCTCACCGCTCAGCGTCTGGCCCGGGCTCATCATGCCCTTGTCGGCGTTGCGCGGCGGATTCAGTGCGACGAACACGTCACCCAGCGGGGTCGCCTGCCGCAGCTCCGCGCCGGTGCCGACGGGCAGCTTGGTGGTGTCGGAGATGTCCATGGTGACCTCGGCCTGGTAGTTCTTCGCCACGATGCCGGTCACCTCCCCCACATCCGTGCCGTTGAGCCGGACCTTGGCCTGGCTCGGCAGGTTGAGCGCGTTGTCGAAGACGGCCTTGAGCTGATACGTCGAACCCAGACCGCCGGGCGACGGCAGCGGGATCTGCTCGACGGTGATGCCGGGCAGCGAACTGCAGGCGGTGAGGCTCACCGCCGTCAGCACCGCGACGGCGCCGAGCGCGGCCTTCTTGATCCTGTTCATCGCTTACTCAACTCCAACAGTCCGGAGAAGACGCCCAGGTCGGGTCCGAAGTCGTTCAGCTTTCCGGTGCGGCAGCCGTTCTTGCGGAGGTTGATCGCCTCGCAGAACCGGGACAGCATCTCGTTGTCGATCAGCGACTTGTCGAGCAGCACCTGGGCGCGCCAGGCCCCCTGCTCGGCGGAGACCGAGTTCGAGAGGTTCTGGAACAGCAGCGGCCCCATGTCCACGGTGTCGACCAGCTCGCGCGAGTAGTCCGACAGGTTCGAGGCCAGCGACGCCAGCTGGGTGAACGCCGATCCCATGGTGCCCTTGTTGTCCTGCAGGAACGCCGAGGTGTTGGCCAGCGTCTGGTTGACGTTCGCCAGCGTGGCGTCCAGGCCGGGGCTCTGTTCGCCGAGCATCTCCGAGACCTGCGTGACCGAGTTGGAGAAGGCCAGCATCTTCGGATAGTTCGCGGTCAGCGCGCTCGACAGCTCACCGATGTTCTTGATGATCGAGCCGATCGCGTCGGCGTTGCCCGCGCCGAGCCGTGCCGCCTTCTCCAGCGCGGTCAGCGCGTTGCGGAGGCGTTCACCGTTGCCGTCGGCGATCCCCGAGGCGATATCGACCAGGTCGGCGATCGGCTTGTCCCCGTCGGGTGTGCCCTTGAGATTCTCCACCAGCGAGTCGATCGAGTCGAAGAGCGTGCCGATCTCCACCGGCGCCGCGGTGTGCGCCACCGTGCCGCCGGCCGGGATCTTGGCGCCGCCGGTGTACGCCGGGGTTAGCTCGATGTGGCGGGTGGTGACGATGGAGGTGTTGACGATCGCCGCGGTCGCGTCCTGCGGGATCGAGATGTTCGAGTCGACGGCCATCTCCACCTTGACCCGGGTGCCCTGCGGCTCGAGCTTGGTGATGCGGCCGACCGGCATGCCGAGCACGGCGACGTCGTTGCCCGGGTACAGGCCGGCGGCGCTGGTGAAGTAGGCGGTGTAGGTCTGCGCCGCGCCGACCGCCGTCTTCCAGCCGGCCGGGACCAGCGAGCAGCCGCTCAGCCCGAGGGCGGCGGCGGTCGTGACCGCGACCGCGGCCATTCCGCGCCGGAATCCGTGCTTCTTCATCGTCAGCATCCGTCCACCACCCGGGCCAGGCAGAGCCAGTTGTCGGGGAAGATGCCCCACGGCAGGTAGTCGTTCGCGTACGGGCCGTCGCCGGTGAGGTTGGTGATGGCGCGCGCGGTCACCGGCAGGATGTCGAGCATCTTGCGGAGGTTGTCACGGTTCTTCTCCAGTCCCTGCGAGATCGTGTTCAGATTCGCCATCAGCGGGGCGAACTGGCCCTGGTTCTGTTCGGCGAGGACCTGCGACTGCGTCATCAGGTCGGCCAGGCCGTCGAGCAGCCGGGTGACGAGTTGCTCGCGCGCCTGGATCTTGCCGGCCAGCTGAGCGCCCTGTCCGACGATGATCGACAGCTGCGTCTGGCTGCCGGTCACCTGATCGGTCACGTTCTGGGTGTCCTTGATCAGCTGGTTGATCTGGTCGCTGCGATTGTTGATCACCGCCGACATCCGGGTGAGGGCGTCGAGCGTGGGCGCCGCGATCTCCGGCACCCCCTTGAGCTGCGTGTTCAATCCGGCGAGCGATGCGGCGAGGCTCTTGTCGTCGATTCCGGCGAGGATCGGCACCCCGGCCTCGAGGGTCTTCTGCAGGTCGTACGGCACCTCGGTGTGCGGGATGACGTCGTTCTTGGCGGGATGGTCGCCCGACCCCTGGTCGACCTCCACGAACCGCTGGCCGAGCAGGGTCGACAGCTTGATGGTCGCGGTGCCCTGGTCGGTCACCTTGACGTCGTTGTCGACGCGCATGGTGACCTTGACGTGGTCGCCGACCAGTTCGGTACCGGTCACCTCACCCTTGTCGATACCGGCGACGCGGACCTTGTCACCGGAGCGGATGCCGCCGGCGTTGGTGAAGTTCGCGGTGTAGTTGTGCTTGCCGATGCCGAGGCTGCTGAAGCCCACCACCGCGACCAGGATCAGGATCAGGACCACGGAGCCGATCAGGCCGTACCAGAGGAGGCGGCGGGCGCCCCAGGACTGCGCGAGACGCTTCTTCATCGGCACACCACCGAGTGATTGGAGCCGCCGATCTGGGTCAGCAGGCCGGGCGGAAGGAGGACGTTGCCGATCGAGATGTCGAGTTCGCAGGCGTAGATGTTCAGGTAGGCGCCCTGGCTCATCACCATCGGGAAGTGCACCAGGAAGTCCGGCAGCACGACGGCTGCCCGGTCGAGGGTGGCACCGCTGCGGATGAGCGTGGTGGTGGCGCTGCGGGCCGCGGAACCCGCCGAGGCCAGCGCGTCCTGACTCTGGCCGATCACGTCGCCGAAGCCGGCGGCGGTGCGGCCGATCAGATCGACCGACTTGCCGAACGCGGCGGAGTTGCTGTTGAGGCCCTCCACCAGTTTCGCGGTGTTGTCGATCAGCACCTTCACCTGATCGCCCTGCTGAGCGAGGTCGCGCATCACCAGGGAGAGGTTGTTGATGATGGCGCCGAGGACCTCGTCGCGGTTGGCCATGTCGTTCGCGACGGTGCCGATCTGGGTGATCGTGTTGGTCAGCGAGATCTTGTCGCCCACCTGGAAGGTGTTGATCAGGCTCATCGTGAGGCCGTTCACCTGGTCGGGAGTGAGCGTGTCGAAGACGGGCTGGAAACCGGCGAGCAGGCGGGTGACGTCGAACGAGTCGACGCCGTCGAGCTTGAGCGAGCTGCCCTTCGGCAACTGCTTGCCGGGGACCCCACCGTCCAGGCTCAGCGCCAGGTAACGCTGGCCGATCAGGTTCTGGTAGCGGATCGCGGCCTGCGTGTTGTCGTACACGTTCTGGCTGTTCAGCACGTCGAAGCCGACCTTGGCGCGGCCGTTCTCCAGCTTGATCGACTCGACGCGGCCGACTCGCACGCCCGCCATGCGCACGTCGTCGCCGACCGCGAGGCCGGAGGCGTCGTTGAAAGTGGTGTGGTACTCGCCGGTGGGGCCGTCGAGCGTCCGTTCCAGCGTCGACCAGATCAGATAGGTCATGAACAGCGCCACCAGGGCGAAGGCCGTGAAACCGATGAGCGGTTTGCGGATGCTCGATACCGGCTGGCTCACTTGTCTCCTCCCTGCGGGGTGACACCCTGGACCAGCGGCCCGAGCATCAGGGTGTCCGCCGCGGTGGGCTTACGGCCCAGTGCCGCACCCAGCGTCTGGCCGTCGTGCCCGGTGGTGACCCGCTTCGACACGGTGCGGCGCTGCAGGCCCTCGGCCGGATAGATGGCCAGCGGACCGGAGCTGGTCGGCCCGGTGCCGGTGCCCGGTCCGACGCATCCGGGACCGCGGAGCTGGCCGTACTTGCCGCCGTTGTAGACCGGGCAGTTCTGCCGCGTGTACATCTCGAACGGGCTGAAACTGATGCCGAGGTTCAGCTGCACCTTGCCGTTGGTGCCGGTGAACACGCCGAGCACGCGGCCGGCGAGGACGTACAGCTCGTGCACCGCCTCGGGCATCGCCTGCGGATCGGCCATCGTGGCGCCGAGCATGGTGTTCAGGTCGCCGACGATCCGTTCGCCGCCGTCGCCGTTCTTGGCGAACAGCGATTGCGTCTGATCGAGCAGGCCCTGTCCGGCCGACAGCAGCGCGGTCAGGTCTCGCTGCTTCTCGGCGATCGTCATGGCCGGGATCACCGACTTGCCGAGGGTGTCGAGCAGCTTCGGGGCCGACTGCGAGATGCCGGTGACCGCGGCGTTGAAGTTGGCGAAACCCGACGGTGCCCCCGCCGGGAACTGCGCGTTGATCTGCTGGAAGTAGGTGTCGAGGACCGGCAGGAAGGTCTTGAACGTCGCGCCGCCGCCGTGCAGGGCGTCGGCGATGGTGCCGAGCACCATGCCGAGGTCCTCGGCGGGCACGGCCTGCAGCAGATGCCGCAGATCGTTCTGGGCGTCCTGCAGGCGGATGGTGTCGGCGTCGGTCGCCGCCTTGATGGTGGCGCCGCTGTGCAGCCGCTGCGACGACGGGTTGGCCGGCTGGATCAGCTCCACCGAGTTCACGCCGAACAGGTTGGCCGGGACGGTGCGGGCCTCCGTGTTGAGGGGGATGCCCTTCGCCTGTGCCGGCAGCAGATCGATGCTGACGTCTTTGAGCGGGCCGGCGTCGCCGTCGTTGACCACGGACACGCTGCGGACCGCGCCGACGATGAAGCCGTTGTAGCGGACGTCGGCACCGTTGATCAGGCCGTCGCCGACGTCGGTCATCTGCGCGGTGACGCGCGTGACGCTGTCGAACTTGCCCTCGTAGCGCATCATCAGCAGCACGAAGACCACTGCGGCGACGGCCAGGAAGGCGACGCCACGCCAGAAGTACTGCGCGACCGAGGGGTCGCGGCCGCCGGTATCGACTCTCACCATGGTCAGTTACCCCGAGATCTGGATTCCGGCGGTGGTGCCCCAGAACACCAGCGTCAGAATCAGGTTGGCGAAGACGATCGTGATGATCGACAGACGGATCGCGTGGCCGGCCGCCACGCCCACTCCCTCCGGGCCGCCGGAGGCGAAGTACCCGTAGTAGCACTGGATGAAGGTCGTGAGCAGCACGAAGACCACGACCTTGAGGAAGGAGAAGAGCACGTCCGTGGACAGCATGAACTGCTGGAAGTAGTGGACGTAGGTGCCGGCACCCTGACCGCTCTGCACCTGGAAGATCAGCTGGGAGGCGATGTAGTTGGCCGCGAGCGCCACCGCGTACAGCGGGACGATGGACAGCACGGCGGCGGTCATCCGGGTGGTGACCAGATACGGCAGCGGGCGGATGGCGATGGCCTCGAGCGCGTCGATCTCCTCGCTGATCCGCATGGAACCGAGCTGCGCGGTGAAGCGGCAGCCGGACTGGGCGGCGAAGGCGGTGGCCGCCAGCAGCGGGGCGATCTCGCGGGTGGTCGCGAACGCCGACAGCGCGCCGGTCAGCGGTTCCATGCCGAGCAGGTTCAGGGCGGTGTAGCCCTCGATGCCGACCGTGGCGCCGCCCATCACACCGAGGATCACCATGACGCCGACGGTGCCGCCGCCGACCACGATGGCGCCGTTGCCCCAGGCGACGTCGGACAGCAGCCGCCAGACCTCCTTCTGGTAGTGCCGGAAGGTGATCGGCGCGAGGCCGATGGACTTGATCAGGAAGGTGATCAGGTGGCCCATCGAGACGATGCCGTCGCGCGGGATCTCCCAGAGCTTCTTCAGCCATTCGAAGGGCCGCAGGATCGGCGCGGTATAGCGGGATGCGGTCACGTCACACCACCTTCGCCGGAACGACGAGCGCGAACACCTGGGTCAGCACCACGTTGACGGTGAACAGCAGGATCACCGAATTGACGACGGCCGCGTTGACCGAGTTGGCCACACCGGACGGGCCACCGCTGGTGGTGAGACCGCGGTCGCAGGCGACGATCGCCACGATCGCGCCGAAGATCACGGCTTTGACCAGCGCGAAGATCAGGTCGGGCGTGCCGGCGAACGACGCGAACGTGCCCGTGTAGCTGCCCGGTGTCCCGCCCTGGAAGTAGACGTTGAACAGGTAGCCGGTGATGAAGCCGACGAAGCAGACGAAGCCGCAGAGCAGGAAGCTGACCACCATGGTCGCCAGCAGGCGCGGCGAGATGAGGCGTTCGACCGGGTTGACGCCCATCACCTTCATGGCGTCGATCTCGTCGCGGATGGTGCGCGAGCCGAGGTCGGCCGCGATGGCCGAGCCGATGGCGCCGGCCATGATGAGCGCGGTGACCAGCGGGGCGCCCTGCCGGATCACGCCGAGGCCGGTCGCGGCGCCGGCGAACGACGTCGCACCGATCTGGCCGGCGATGTTGGACACCTGGATCGAGACGATCACACCGATCGGGATGGCGACCAGCAGCGTCGGGAACACCGACGTCGAGGCCATGAACCCGCACTGGCGGACGAACTCGGCGAACGGGAAGCGGCCCTTCGCGAGGTCGGTGATGAGGACCTTGAAGACCTCGACGAACATCGCGAGCTGGCGGCCGAAGGTCTCGAACGACTTGGTGATGTGCTCGCGCCACCACTTGCCGAAGCCGGTGTCCGAGAACCGGCGGCGACTCCGGGCGAGCGGTACGCCCGCATCGGCTGCGTCTGTGCTCACTCCCCTGCCTTCACGATCGTCGCTGCGGCCTCACACCCCCGTTAGCGGATGACCTGACCCGTGAGTAGGGATACTACAGCCTGAGAAAATCATTTGTGTCAGGGGTCACGATATTTGCCGAGTGTGTCCTAAGCGACCCTCGGTCCGCTCCGCTAAACTACGCCGGACGTGCGATAAGCCTGGTTACGCCGCCGGCCGGGCGATGTCGCACGAGCGATCCGGCGTGTCGCCGACGGCCCCTTTCGGCATCCGCGGCGCTCGTCGCGAACGATTCAGCCGGGCACATCCGAGGCACTCGCCGATGACGCGGATGTGCCCCGGCGCCGCCGATGCGGGGCCGGGCGTCGCGGCTCACCGCGCCGATCAGGTGAGGTAGTCGTAGGCGGGGGTGCCCGGTTCCAGCAGCTCGACGTCGAGGCGGGAGTGCGCCATCCGGTCCATCAGCGCACCGAACGACTCCCGGCTGCCGAGTTCCACGCCGACCAGCGCGGCGCCGGTCTCCCGGTTGTTGCGCTTGACGTATTCAAAGAGGGTGATGTCGTCGTCGGGGCCGAGGACGTCGTCGAGGAAGCGGCGCAACGCACCCGGCTCCTGCGGGAAGTTGACCAGGAAGTAGTGCTTCAGTCCACGGTGCACCAGTGAGCGCTCGATGATCTCGCCGTAGCGCGACACGTCGTTGTTGCCACCGGAGACCAGCACGACCACCGACGCACCGGCCGGCAGGTCCAGTTCGGCGAGCGCGGTGGCGGTCAGCGCACCGGCGGGTTCGGCGATGATGCCCTCGTTCTGGTACAGCTCCAGCATCGTCGAGCAGATCGCGCCCTCGTCGACATGGGTCACGGTGACACTGCCCGGCGCGAGGTCGATCTGATCGCGGGAGATCACCGGAACCTGGGGGTCGTCGGTGATGGTGGCGAAGACCGGGTGGTCGACGACGCGGGCGCCGGCCTGTGCCATCACCCGGTGTCCGAGGCCGCCGATCCGCTTGACCGCGGCACCGTCGACGAACGGGTCGATGTCGTCGAGCGTGTACGGCTCCCCCGCCACCAGCGCGGCGGCCAGCGAGACGGCCCCGGCGGGCTCGACGCCGACGATCGCGGTGTCCGGGCACGTCGCCCGCAGGTAGGTCACGATGCCGGCCAGGCAGCCACCGCCGCCGACCGGCAGGATCACCACGTCGGGGGCGGTACCGAGTTGCTCGACGATCTCCTTGCCGATAGTGCCCTGACCGGCCGCGGTCCGGGCGTCGTCGAAGGCGTGGATCCAGGTGGCGCCGGTGCGCAGCACGTCGGTCTGGGCGGCGGAGGCGGCGGCGTCGTACGTGTCGCCGACGGCGAGCAGTTCCACGAACTCTCGGCCGTGCCAGGAGATCCGGTCACGCTTCTGCTTCGGCGTCGTGGTCGGGACGTAGATGCGGCCCTTCACACCCATCGTGCGACACGCGTACGCGACGCCCTGGGCATGGTTTCCGGCGCTCGCGGCGACGACACCCGCAGACAGTTCCTCCGGCGTCAGCTGCGCCATCACGTTGTACGCGCCGCGAATCTTATAGCTCCGGACGGTCTGCAGATCCTCCCGCTTGAGGCGCACCTGCGTGCCGGTGGCCTCGGAGAGGCGCGGGCAGGTTTCGAGGGGCGTGCGGGCGACGACGCCGTCGAGCCGGTCGGCGGCGGCTTCGATGCTGGCCCGGTTCAGGCCAGGTACGACCGCGTCGTCGGGGGTGGAGACGTCAGAAGTGGGTGCGGTGGTCACGACCACCATCGTCCCACCGCGCCGCCAGTGCGGCGCGCTCGCCCCACCAGACCAGCAGCAGCGCGGACGCGCTCGTCCACATCGCGGTGGCGCCGGACCCACCGGCGGCCAGAACGACCACCAGCACCAGACCCGCGACCGCGAGCGCGTGCAGCTTGTACAGCGGCCACGAGACGCCGAACACCTCTGCCGCGGGCACGGCGTGCCGAATCCGCGTTGCGGGCTGGGTGACAGTGTGGTTCAGCGTGGTCACAACTTCAGGATAGCACCAACCGGAGAGATATTGTTCGGGTGACCGAATTCATGGGTGCGGTACGCCCGCCGGCCGGATCGACGACGGTCACGCGAGGTGGTGGACCGCGTCGAGCACCTCCGCGGCGCCGGAGGTCACCGACAGCACACGGTCACGGAGTGCCGCTTCGGCGGCCGCGGCCACGTCGACGGTGAAGGTCACACTCTCCGCTCCGTAGTCGACCGCACCGACGTCACCGGCGGCGTAGAGGACCTTCTCGACCCGGCCGGCCATCTCGATCGGCACCCGGAGGCGGAGCGTCGCACGCTCGCGGGCCGCCCGGAGCGGAGCGGCGTCGAGCACGGCGCCGGCGGCACCGCCGTAGGCGCGGACCAGTCCCCCTGCACCCAGCTTGATGCCGCCGAACCAGCGGACGACGACGATCGCGGCCCCGGTCACCTCACGCGATTGCAGTGCGGCGAGGATCGGCGGGCCTGCGGTGCCGCCGGGCTCGCCGTCGTCGCTGCACCGGGCGATCTGTCCGGGGCCGCTGCCGATCACCGCACCCCAGCAGGCGTGGTTCGCCGACGGGTCGCGCTTGCGCGCGATCAGCGCGGCGAGTTCGGCTTCGGTGGAGACCGCCGCGAGAGTCGCGACGAACCGCGACTTGCGGATCGTCGTCTCCGTGACGATCTCGCCGGACGACCTGTCGAGAACCAGCACCGCTCGTCCGGTCCGTTCAGCTCAGGCAGCTCGGACCGAGGAGGGCCTTCAGGTCGCCCATCAGGGCCGAGGACGGGGCGACGCGCAGCGACTCGGTCAGCCGCAGCCGGGTCTCCTTCTTGTCGCTGATCAGCGTCACGTGGACGTCCGACGTCCCGGCGTGCCGCTGCAGCACCTGCTTGAGCGAGGCCACGGTCGACGGTGTGCAGGCCCGTGCCTGCAGGGTGAGGCTCAGCGGTTTGGTGGTGCCCGCCGCGGCCAGATCGGGGACGGCGAGGTCGTTGGCGCTGATCATCATCGAGTCGTCGCGCTTGTTGACGCGCGCCTTGACCAGCACGATGTTGTCGACCGTCAGGTCCATGCCGAAGGCCATATAGGCGCGCGGGAAGAAGTAGACCTCCACGCCACCGACCATGTCTTCCACGGTCACCGCGGCCCACGGCTCGCCCTTCTTGTTCACCCGCCGGGTGACCGAGGAGATGATGCCGCCGATGGTGATCTGCGCGCCGTCGGACACCTGGTCCTCCAGCAGCTGGGTGATCGAGGTGTCGGTCTGCGCGGCGAGAGCGTGCTCCACCCCGGCGAGCGGGTGCCCGGAGACGTACAGGCCGAGCATGTCGCGCTCGAGCGCCAGTTTGTGCTTGGACTCCCACTCCTCGTCGGGCACCTTGACGGCGAACACCTCGGACAGCGATTCGTCGCCGCCGCCCATGTCGCCGAACAGGTCGAACTGCCCCATCGCCTCGGCCTTCTTGGTGCCGAGCACCGAGTCGACGGCGTCGGCGTGCACCAGGAACAGACCCTTGCGCGGATGCTCGAGCGAGTCGAACGCGCCGGCCTTGACCAGCGATTCGGTGACCTTCTTGTTGCAGGCGGTGACGTCGATCTTCGACAGATAGTCCGAGAAGTTGGTGAACGCGCCCTTTTCTTCCCGGGAGGCGATGATCGAGCTGACCACGCCCGAGCCGACGTTGCGGATCGCCGCCAGCCCGAAGCGGATGTCCTCGCCGACGGCGGCGAAGTCGGCGCGCGACTCGTTGACGTCGGGCGGGAGCACCGTGATGCCCATCTTCCGGCAGTCGGCCAGGTAGATCGCCGACTTGTCCTTGTCGTCGCCGACCGAGGTCAGCAGGCCCGCCATGTATTCGGCCGGGTAGTTGGCCTTCAGGTACGCGGTCCAGAACGACACGAGGCCGTAGCCGGCGGCGTGCGACTTGTTGAACGCGTACCCGGCGAACGGGAGAACGGTGTCCCACAGCGCGGTGATGGCGCCCTGGGAGAAGCCGTTCTTCTTCATGCCCTCGGCGAATCCGCCGTAGGCCTCGTCGAGGATCGCCTTCTTCTTCTTACCCATGGCACGACGAAGCAGGTCGGCTTCACCGAGCGAGTAGCCGGCCACCGTCCGGGCGATCGCCATGATCTGCTCCTGATACACGATCAGGCCGTAGGTCTCGGCGAGGATGTCGCGCAGCGGCTCCTCCAGCTCCGGGTGGATCGGCTTGATCTCCTCCAGGCCGTTCTTGCGCCGGGCGTACGAATGGTGGGCCCCGACGTCCATCGGGCCGGGCCGGTACAGGGCGAGCACGGCGACGATGTCCTCGAAGCCGGTCGGCTGCATCATCTTCAGCAGTTCGCGCATGCCCGCGCCGTCGAGCTGGAACACGCCGAGCGTGTCGCCGCGCGCCAGCAGCTCGTAGGTCGCGGTGTCCTCCAGCGGCAGCTTGTCCATGTTGAGGTCGATGCCGCGGTTGGCCTTGATGTTGTCCAGCGCGTCACCGATGACGGTGAGGTTGCGCAGACCCAGGAAGTCCATCTTCAGCAGGCCGATGGCCTCACACGACGGGTAGTCCCAGCCGGTGATGATCGCGCCGTCCTGCGCGCGCTTCCACACCGGGATCGCGTCGGTCAGCGGGTCGCACGACATGATCACCGCGCAGGCGTGCACGCCGGCGTTGCGGATCAGGCCTTCCAGACCGAGCGCGGTGTCGTAGATCTTCTTGACGTCCGGATCGGTCTCGATCAGGGTCCGGACCTCGGCCGCCTCGGCGTAGCGCTCATTGGACGGATCGGTGATGCCGGCGACCGTGATGTCCTTGGCGGCGACCGGCGGCGGCAGCGCCTTGGCGATACGGTCGGCGATCGCGAAGCCGGGCTGCCCGAACTGCACGCGCGCCGAGTCCTTCAGCGCGGCCTTGGTCTTAATGGTGCCGAAGGTGATCACCTGGGCCACCTTGTCGTGGCCCCACTTCTGGCTGGCGTAGGTGATCATCTCGCCGCGGCGACGATCGTCGAAGTCGATGTCGATGTCGGGCATGGACACGCGCTCGGGGTTGAGGAAGCGCTCGAACAGCAGGCCGTGCGGAATCGGGTCGATATTGGTGATGCCGAGCGCCCAGGCGACCAGCGAACCGGCGGCCGAGCCACGGCCCGGGCCGACGCGGATCCCGACTTCCAGGGCGTGCGCGATGAGGTCGCCGACCACCAGGAAGTACGCCGGGAAGCCCATCTGGTTGATCACGCCCAGTTCGTAGGCGGCGCGCGTCACGTACTCCTCGGGCACCGGGCCGCCCTCGAACCGGCGATCCAGGCCCTTGTCGACCTCCCGCTCCAGCCAGGTCTCCTGGGTGTAGCCGTCGGGCACCGGGAAGATCGGCATCCGGTCGCGGTGGGTGAACACCTCCTGGTACGACGAGACGCGCTCCCCGATCTCCAGGGTGTTGTCGCAGGCCCCGGGCACCACGTCGTCCCAGAGCGCGCGCATCTCCTCGGCGGACTTGAGGTAGTAGCCGTCGCCGTCGAACTTGAACCGCGTCGGGTCGGAGAGCGTCTTACCGGTCTGCACGCACAGCAGTGCCTCGTGCGCCGACGCGTGGTCGCGCGTCACGTAGTGACAGTCGTTGGTGACGATCGGCTTGATGCCGAGCTTGCGGCCGATGTCGAGCAGTCCGTTGCGCACCCGGCTCTCGATCTCCAGCCCGTGCTCCATCAGCTCCAGGTAGAAGTTCTCCTTGCCGAAGATCTCCTGCCACTTGCCCGCCGCTTCGAGCGCCTCCGCGTCGTGCCCCAGCCGCAGACGCGTCTGCACCTCGCCGGACGGACAGCCGGTGGTGGCGATGATGCCCGACGCGTGCTCGGCGATGATCTCGGCGTCCATCCGCGACCACTTGCCGAGCTGGCCCTCGATCGAGGCCAGCGACGACAGCCGGAACAGATTCCGCAGACCGGTCGCGTTCTCGGCGACCATCGTCATGTGCGTGTACGCACCCGAACCGGAGACGTCGTCGCTCTTCTGATCCCGGGTGCCCCACAGCACGCGCTTGGTGTTGAACCGCGAATCGGGCGCGATGTACGCCTCGATCCCGATGATCGGCTTGATGTCGTGCTTGATCGCGGCGTTGTAGAACTCGCTCGCACCGAACATGTTGCCGTGGTCGGTCATCCCGATCGCGTTCATTCCGAGGCGCTGCGCCTCCGCGAACAGCGGAGACACCTTCGCCGCACCGTCGAGCATCGAGTACTCGGTGTGATTGTGCAGGTGAACGAACGAACCGGCCACGCGGCAACGCCTCCTATCGGAACTGGACCACCCCACTGTAGGCGGCCCCTCCGACAAGCCTGGATCGGCTCGCCCGGGGTGTGACGAATGAGGCCCCGGGGATCCCGGCGGAGCCTGTTCAGCCGTCGCCGGGCTCCAGCGCCGAGTGCCTCGTCGGCGCCAGTGCCCGGCTCCAGATCTCCCTGATCGCGACTCCGGCGAGGACGAGCGCGAACAGCAGTTCCGATCGCAGCAGCACGTTCCCGATACCGCCGCACGACGCCACGAACACCAGCACCCCGCCGGCTGCCGGGGCGACGACCGTCAGCACACCGCTGGCCCAGTGTCCGCCCAGCACCGCCTCGGCGACCGCGGCCGCCAGGACGATCACGCCCGCGGCCAGAACACAGCCGGTGAAGAGTGACACGGGCACAGCGGCACCACCGACCGTCGTGTCGCCGGTCGACGCGTACGCGGACCACCAGGGTCGCTCATACGACAGGTAGTCGGCGTAGCGCCGCGGCATGGTCGAACCGTTGCGGCCCGACGACAGGAGGACGAACAGCGCAGCGACCACATACAGCCACCACGCGCCGTGACCCGCGGCGCGGACGAGCCGCAGGCCCCTTTCAGGCGTCACGCAAGACGTCCAGCGCGTGTGTCAGATCGTCCGGGTAGGGCGCGGTGAATTCGACGCGGCGGCCGTCGGCGGGGTGCGCGAAGGCCAGCGAGCGGGCGTGCAGCCACTGCCGGTCCAGGCCCAGCCGGGCCGCCAGCTTCGGGTCGGCGCCGTACGTCGGGTCGCCGACGCACGGGTGGTGCAGCGCCGAGAAGTGCACGCGGATCTGATGGGTGCGCCCGGTCTCCAGGTCGATGTCGAGAAGGCTGGCGGCCGCGAACATCTCCACCGTCTCGTAGTGCGTCACCGATTCCTTGCCGTTCGACGTCACCGCGAACCGCCAGTCGGAGCCGGGATGGCGGCCGATCGGCGCGTCGATGGTGCCCACCGGCGGATCCAGGTGTCCCTGCACCACCGCGTGGTAGACCTTGTCGACCTCGCGCTGCTTGAACGCCCGCTTGAGCATCGTGTACGCGTGCTCGGACGCCGCGACGACCATCGCACCGGACGTGCCGACGTCGAGCCGGGACACGATGCCCTGCCGTTCGGCGGCCCCGGAGGTGGAGATCCGGAAGCCGGCGGCGGCCAGCGCGCCCACGACCGTCGGCCCGGTCCAGCCCTGCGACGGATGCGCGGCCACCCCGGGCGGCTTGTCGACGACGATGATGTCCGAGTCGTGATAGAGCACGTCGAGGTCTTCCACCGGGGTCGGCTCCACGCGCAGCGGTCGTTCCGGCCCGGGCAGCGTGACCTCGAGCCACGTCCCGGCGCGCAGCTTGTGAGATTTGGGGACGGTCGCACCGTCGACGGCGACGTCGCCCGCGTCGGCCAGCGCGGCGGCGGCGGTCCGGGACAGCCCGAGCAGCCGGGCGACGCCGGCGTCGACCCGCAGCCCGTCCAGTCCGTCGGGCACCGGCATCGCTCGTGACTCACGCATCGCGGTCCCCCTCGTCATTCGCGTGCTCGTCGGTCAGGTCCTCGTCGGTCAGGTCCTCGTCGGCCGGCGGGTCGTTGCGGGCCGCCCAGCCCGATCGCGAGCCGTCGTAGTCGTAGCCGAGCACGGTGAGCGCCACCAGCAGCACGGCGCCGCACACCACCGCCGAATCGGCGACGTTGAACACCGGCCAGCGGCCCCAGGAGAAGCCGAACGACAGGAAGTCGACGACGTGCCCGCGCAGCGGACCGGGCTCCCGGAAGAACCGGTCGGTGAGATTCCCGAGTGCGCCGCCGAGGATCAGCCCGAGGCCGATCGCCCAGCCGGCCGAGCCCAGCCGCCTGCTGAACCGGATGATCGTGATCACGACCGCCAGCGCGATGATGGTGAGGATCCAGGTGTACCCGGTCGCCATCGAGAACGCGGCGCCGCTGTTCCGGAGCAGCGTCAGCCGGAAGAAGTCGCCGATCACCCGCGTCGGCTCGTCCGGGTCCAGATGACGGACGGCGAGCGTCTTGGTGCCGAGATCGGCCAGGTACACCAGGACGGCGACCGCGGCCAGGGCGATCAGCAGGGTGCGCGACCGGCCGGTGTCCGGCGGCGAATCGTCCTGGGTGCCGGGTGCACCGAGCGGTGCGGCGTCGTTCATGCCTTCGATTCTCCACATGTCCTAGGGTGGGACGCGTGTCGGCCCCACGTCTCTCCCCGTTCCGGATCGGTCTGCTGCCCGTCGCGTGTGCGACCGCACTGGTACTGACCGGCTGCGGCGACGATGCGAAGCCCGCCGCCGACGCCGACCGCCCGTGCACCGCGGAGACGTCGGTGGCCGGCGCGTCGACCATCGACCTCTCGCCGGCCACCGTCGCGGTGACCAGCCCCGGAACCGGCACCCTCCGGGTCCCGGCGCCCGTGCCGCGGACCGACGCCGCGCAGAAGGTCACGCTGAGCACCGAGTCGAAGGAGACCAGCGTGGTCAGCGGCCAGAATCAGCCGCCGACGTCGACCGTGGAATCGGTGACGCTGCCGCTGACCACCCGCGCCGGGTGCACCGACCCGAAGTTCGCCGATTTCACCTTCGGCACCCCGACCACGCCCGATACGGCGCTGAAGCCCGACCTCGCCGCGTTCGACGGCGCCGAGGGCGGGGTGCGCTACGCCGACGGTCTGGTGACCACCGAATTGCAGATCGCGCCGCCGAAAGATGCGCAGGCTCCGGCCAGTCGTGCCATCGAGCAGTCGCTGACCAGCGCCTTCACGTATTCGGTGCCGCTGCCCACCACGCCGATCGGGACCGGTGCCACGTGGCGGGTCACCCGGACCGTCACCGCGGCGACCACCGTCACGCAGACCATGGACGTCACGATGACGTCGTGGACGGGCGACCGGCTCACCCTCGACGTGCACGTCTCGGAGGAGCCCGACCAGCCGATTTTCCGGATCCCGGGATCGGACAAGACACTCGATCTGAGCAGGTTCCTCAACGCGGGGTCGGGCACCGTCGTCGTCGATCTGACGCGGCCGCTGCCGGTGTCCGCCGAGGTGGCCCTGTCCGGGGCCCGCGAGCTGGTCGGCGACGACCCCGCCAAGCCCATCGTGCAGCAGACCTCGTTCACCCTGCGCTGGACGTCACCGTCCTAGGTCGTGTTGCGAGAATCCCTTTGCGGGCCTCGTCGGCGAAGACTTTCGCAACACGACCCAGCGCGAACGCCGCCCGCGCGGTGCGCGAGCGGCGTTCGGTACGGCGTGCCGGTCAGCCGGCCGACTTGGTGGTGGTCTTCGCCGGCTTCTTGTGCGGAGACGACGCGCTCGGCGCGATCGAGTTCTCCGGGCACAGCGGCGTGGCGACCTCACCCATCTTCAGCAGCGGGCAGACGGTGGTCTTCGACAGCTTCCAGCGGCCGTTGTCGAAGACGATCGCGGCGTCCAGCGGCTGCGGCGGGTTGTCCGGGAGCTTCACCTCGACCTTGACGCTGTAGCGCTTCGGGCCGTCCTTGGTGATCGGGTTCTTGATCTTGTAGGTGACGCCCGGGTTCTCCTTCTTCGCCTTCACCAGCTGGTTGAAGAGGCTCGGGTCGACCTCGGAGCCCTCGACCAGGTCGGTCTTGTCCTTGGCCGGAATGCTCGGATCCAGCGCCTTGTCGAGCATGTCGTTCAGCGCGGCGACCGTCGGCTTCTTGTTCGGATCGGTCAGCTGGGCGTCGAGGCTGTTGTCGGCGCTCGTCGCCGCGGCGGACGTCGTGGTGGTGGCCGGCGGCACCGGCGGCTGGTCCGACTTGTCGTCCGAGCCACAGGCCGCGGTGAGGGTCACCGCGCCGGCGACGACACCGACCAGCAGGAACTTACGGAACTTCACCGAATCAAACCTCCATTGAGAATCCGCTCGGCCGTTCGGGATCCGAGCTTTCCCCACTATGCCAAAGAAAGCTGAGGCCGCCCACAGGTTCCCACAAGCAACAGTCATCACATGTGCCACATCGCGAGGGCGGCGACCAGCGCACACGCCCGCCGCCGAAGTGCAAGAATCGGGACATGAGCCCACGCCAGGTTGTGATGATCACCACCGGCGGCACCGCCGCCTCCCGCACCACCGACGACGGCGCCGTTCCCGTTCTGCACGCCGCCGACCTGATCCCGGCCGGGCTCGACGACGTCGTCGTGCGGCCGGTCGACCTGATGGCCGTGGACTCGTCGGCCATGTCCGTGCGCCAGCAGTTCGCGGTCTGCGCGGCGATCGCCGAGGCGTTGCGGGACGACGAGGTGACCGGCGTCGTGGTGACACACGGCACCGACACCCTGGAGGAGACCGCGTTCCTGGCCGATCTGTTCGCGCACGACCCGCGGCCGGTCGTCTTCACCGGCGCGCAGTACCCCACCGATCACCCGATGTCCGACGGCCCGGCGAACATCGCGGCCGCCATCGCGCTCGCCGCCGCCTCCGAGACCAGCGGGCGCGGTGTGCTGGTCGCGCTCGGCGGCCAGGCCCTCGGCGCCCGCGGGACGTTCAAGGTGTCGACGACCTCGGTCGACGCCTTCGATACGGTGCACCCTCAGCTGCCGCGGCCCCTGCTCGACGCCCCGGTCCCCGGCGGCGTGCCCGCGCGCGTGGATCTGCTCGCGCTCTACCCGGGTGTCTCCCCGGGACTGATCGCCGCGGCCGTCGCACAGCGCGCCGCCGGCATCGTGCTGTCGGCGACCGGATCGGGGAACACGCACCCGGACATCACCGCCGAAGTGGCCCTCGCCCAGCAGCGGAACGTCCCGGTCGTCGTCTCCACTCGCGTGCCCTACGGCAAGGTGGAGGCGACCTACGGCGGCGGTGGCGGCGGCGTCGACCTGGCCCGCGCCGGCGCCGTCATCTCCCCGTGGCTCCGTGCGCCGCAGGCCCGCATGGCGATGATCGCCCTCCTGACGACCGGCGCCGCGCGCTCGGAGATCGCCGACTTCTTCCGCGCCTCCGAGCCCGACTGAGCGCCTGGCCGGAAACCACCCCACCCCGCCCGTCGAGCACCCCGAACCACCCCGCCCCTGCCCGTCGAGCACCTCCGAGCCACCCCACCTTGCCCGTTGAGCACCTCCGAGCCCCCAGGGCGAGGAGGTTGTCGAAACGACCCCCACGGCCGCGAGCCGTCACTCCGACGCGACATCCTCCCAGGCCAGGCTCGCGAGCGGGTCGGCCCGGGCCAGCCGGTCCTCGGGCAGCCGGAACGTGTGCGCGCGGCCGGGACCGGTCGCCCGCGTCTCGAAGCGCACGGTCACGAAGCCGTGTCCGCCGCCCTGGACCCAGCCGTGCCCGAAGTCCGGATGCGTCACGTCGGTGCCCGTCGGCCACTCCTGGAACGACGCCGAATGACGTGGCGGCACCACCGTCTCCGGTGCGGTCTCGGCGTCGTCGCCCGGCGCCCCGCCCTCCGATTCGGCATCGCCGAACTCCCCGAGGTCCGGGAACAGGCTGTACTGCTCGGTGTCGGTGAGGCCGGAGTAGCCGACCCCGACCAGCCGGATCGGCCCGACCTCGAGCGGGTCGAGCACGATCCGCTGTGCGGCGGCGGTCAGCACGTCGAGGTCGGTGCTGGCCGACGGCATGGTGATCGACCGGGTGAGGATCGACATGTCGGCGCGGCGCAGCTTCACCACCACCGTGCGCGCGCCGCGCCCGTCGGCGGTCAGCCGCCGGTAGGCATCGGCGGCGGCCGACGAGACCGCCGCCCGCAGGCGTACCAGATCGATGATGTCGACGGCGAAGGTCGACTCGGCGCTGATCTGTTTGGCCTCGGCGCGTTCGGCGACCGGCCGGTCGTCGATGCCCTGGGCGAGCCGGTGCAGGGCCAGCCCCACCGTCGCGCCGAGCACGGACACCACCTCGGTGGGCGCCATCGCGGCGAAGTCGCCGATGGTCTCGACACCGAGCCGGGCGAGCCGGTCACCGGAGACCGGACCGATCCCCCACAGCTTCCGCACCGGAAGCTCCTGCAGAAAGGCCAGTTCACCGCTCGGCGCGATCACCGCGACGCCGTCGGGCTTGGCCTGACCGGAGGCGATCTTGGCGATCTGTTTGCCCGAGCCGAAGCCGACCGAGGCCGGCAGTCCGGCCTCCGCCCGGATGGCCGCCCGCAGTCGTTCGGCGAACTCCCGGGCCTGCGCCGCGGTGGCGCCGGCCAGTTCGGCGGGCTCGCCGAAGGCCTCGTCGAACGAGAGCGTCTCGATCACCGGGACATACCGGCGGATGATCCCGAAGACGCGGCCGCTGACCTCGCGATACACGCCGCCGCGCGGCGGCACGACCACCGCGGACGGGCCGACCATCCGCCGTGCCTGGTGCATCGGCATCGCCGAGCGGGCCCCGAAGGCCCGCGCCTCGTACGACGCGCCGGCCACCACCCCGCGCCCGCCGGCCCCGCCGACCAGCACCGGCCGCCCGGCCAGCGTCGGCCGAGTGAGCTGCTCGACGGACGCGAAGAAGGCGTCCATATCAAGGTGCATCACCCAGCGCGCACTCGTCTCGGCCGCGCGGAACTCCACCGCCCGATGGTATCGGCGGACCCGGACACGACTCAGGCCGCGCGCACCTGGAAGACCGGCACCAGGTCGAGATGACGGCGCAGGGTGTCCGCGTCGGCGTCCGGGGTCAGCCCGTCGGGCAGCAGCCGCCCGACCTCCCAGCCCCACCGGGCGAGGTACCGCTGCAGCACGACGACGTGCCGGTCGGCGTCGCCGCACTCGTCCAGCACGACGTCGGTGACGCGCCGGCCGCGCCGCAGCTGCGCCTCCGGGTGGACGCGCACGTTACGCACCCAGTCGGTGACGCCGCGCGGCGCGACCAGGTAGCGCACCCCGTCGACGGTCACCGGATTCACCGGAACCCGGTGCGGCACACCGGATTTCCGTCCGGTGACGGTCAAGGTCTGCGCACCGGCGAGATTTACACCGCGGTCGGTGAGCCAGCGGACGGCACCGTTGAAGACGCGGTCCGCCCGGGTGACGGGCGCGTGGCTGGTCTGCTCGGTCATCGGATTCTCCATTCTGTGAGCACTGCTCTCGTTTTCGAGTGTGCGCCGGACACCCGGATAAATCAAGAGCACCGCTCTCGAATGTGCGAGAATCACGTCATGACCACTCCGCGCGCACGGCGCAGGCAGGAGATCGAGACCGACGTCCTGCGCCTCGGCCGGGCCCAGCTGGCACAGGTCGGCGCCGCCGCCCTGTCGGTCCGGGCGATCGCCCGCGACCTCGGGCTCGCCTCGTCGGCCGTCTACCGGTACGTCGCCAGCCGCGACGAACTGCTCACCCGGCTCGTCGTCGCCGCGTACACCGAACTCGCCGACGCCGTGGAGGCCGCGGTCGCCGGGCACGACGGCCCGCCCGGCGAGCGTCTGCGCACCGCCCTGCGCGCCTATCGCGCCTGGGCCGTCGCCCACCCGGCCGACTTCTCCCTGCTCTACGGCAGCCCGGTCCCCGGCTACGACGCACCCGCCGAGCGGACCACGCCGCCCGGCATCCGGGTGATCGGCCTGCTCCTCGGATTGCTGTCCGAGGCCGCCGACTCCGCCCCGGCCGACGGCCCGGACCCCGATCTGCCCGCGCCGCTGCACGACGAACTGCGCGCCGTCGCCGACGAATTCGGCGCCGATCTCGACGATGCGGCGCTGATCGCCGGTCTCGCCCTGTGGACATGGCTGATCGGTGCCGTCGGCCAGGAGGTGACCGGCGGATTCGGCGACACCACCTTCGCCGACCCCGCCG
This sequence comes from Gordonia marina, assembly GCF_052036135.1. Lineage (NCBI taxonomy): Bacteria > Bacillati > Actinomycetota > Actinomycetes > Mycobacteriales > Gordoniaceae > Gordonia > Gordonia marina. The sequence goes on along the minus strand of NZ_JBPSDN010000007.1, from coordinate 41,630 downwards.
CGATCTTCGACGCCCAGCTCGACCGGCAGGCGTCGGCGGCACTCAGAGCAGCGCGGCGACCCGCTCGGCCGTCTCCTTCGCCGAGCCCGGATTCTGCCCGGTGACGAGGTTGCCGTCGACCACCGCGCTCGAGACGAACGGCAGCAACGCCTTCTCGTAGCGCGCACCGCGCGCCTTCATCTCCGCCTCGACGTTGTACGGAACCAGCTTGTCGACCCGCGCGAGGACCTCCTCGCGCCACGAGAAGCCGGTGAGACGACGCCCGGCGACCAGGTACGAGCCGTCGGACAGAGTGACGTTGAGCAGGCCGCAGTAGCCGTGGCAGACCGACGAGACGATGGCGCCGCGCTCGAACATCTCCCGGGTGATGCGTTGCAGGTCCGCACTATGGCGGAAGTCGAACATCACGCCGTGTCCGCCGGTGTAGTAGATCGCGTCGAACTCCGCCGCGTCGATGGCACCGGGCTCGGCGGTGGTCTCCAGCAGCGCCATCCGTGCCGGATCGCCGTGCCACGCTTTGGCCGTCTTGTCGTAGTTGGGAAACTTCAGCGAGCGCGGCTCGAGCGGCGACGGCCCGCCGCTCGGGCTGACCAGCACCTGCTCACACCCGCGTTCGGCGAACACCTGCCAGGCGTGGGTCAGCTCGGACAGCCAGAGCCCCGTCGGATGCGACGGGTCGTCGTAGTGGCCGACGTTCGTGACGACGTGCAGAACTCGCGGGGCCATGGGATTCCTTCCGGAGGGTCGCCGAGACTTTCGGTGTAGACAGCGCTTACATTAGGCCGCGCCGGAGAGTCCCGTCAACAGCCGACCCCGCCCACCTTGATAAATTCGCGACCATGGAACCGCGTTCGGCGTACCACCACGGCGACCTGCCCGCCGCACTAGTCCGGGCCGCTCTCGAACTCCTCGATGCCGACGGAGCCGAGGCCGACCTGTCGCTGCGCGCCGTCGCCCGGCGCGCCGGCGTCTCGGCCGGCGCCCCGTACCGGCACTTCGCCGACCGTAACGCATTGCTCTCCGCCGTCGCGGCCGTCGGCTATCGCGAACTCGCCGACAGCCTGGCCGCCGCGGCACCCGATGCGCACACACCCGACGACCTGGCCGCGATCGCGGTGGCCTACGTCCGCTTCGCCCTCGACCGGCCCGGCCTGTTCCGGGTGATGTTCGGCGGACTCTGCGACACCGACAACGCCGATCGGGTCGCCGCCGTCACGGCGATCAACACCTATCTGACGAACGTCATCGCCCGCACTGTGACGTCGGACGACCCCGCGGTCGCCGCCACCGGCGCCTGGGCGCTGGTCCACGGACTGGCATTCCTCTTCCTGGACGGCAAGCTCGATGCGTCGTCGCCCGACCAGGTCGCGGAGACCGTGCGCACCGTCGTGGTCACCACATTGCACCTCGGTGCCTGAGAATCCACACCGGGAGTGACTCCCGACACTTCGATGTTGACGATGTTCACACCACGCTCGTAGCCTCATGTGAACATCGACCACATTGATGAGGAGCCCGCTCGTGACCACTTCCACCACCGTCGACGTCGATCTCGCCGGCCGAACCGTCCCGGTTCCCGCCGGCGGTCTGTACGACCGCTACCGCATGCGGGCACCGTTGAGCGCCGTCGCCGGCGATCCCCGCGTACCCGGGGTCGACTTCTTCGAACGGCTGCCTAAGACGCAGGTGCAGTCGCCCGTCGGCACCACCGCGACCCCGAATTTCTACTACGCGATGAGCTCGGCCCGACTCACGATGCTCGCCCCGTCGAAGGCCATCCGCGCCCGGATCCCGGCGGAGCTCACACCGCTCGAGGTGGCGCCCGGCCTGGGCCTGGCGTCGCTGATGCTGTTCCGCTACGACGTCTGTGACATCGACTTCTACACCGAGGCCGCCGTCGGTGTCGCCGTGCGGCCGGCTCGCCACGGCGGACGGAGCACGGCCGCCGCCGAGCTGATCACCGCCCTCGGCGACGACCATCTGCACACGTACGTGCTGTCCCTCCCGGTCAACACGGCGATCGCGCAGGTTCGCGGCCACGACGGCTACGGCTTCCCGAAGTGGGTCACCGACCTCGACGTCGAGATCGATACCCGGCGCACCACCGCTCGCATCGCGAACGACGCCGGCGGCGTCGACCTGGCGTTCTCCGCGCCGACGCCCCGGCAGCGCACGTATCGCAGCGGCGAGCGGGTCGGGGCTCTCACCTCCTACACGCAGCGTGACGGTGCCTGGCTGGCGACGCTCAACCAGACCAATGTCCTCGCCACCGGCCGCGCACGACTGCCCGGCGGCTACGACCTCACCCTCGGCGAGGGGCGCATGTCCGAGGACCTGCGCGCGCTCGGCGCCCGACGGGCCCTGGCCCTCGATGTGACCACCCGCGCGCAGGCGGCCCTGCACATGCCGGTCCCGGTATCGGTCCGCTGAACCCTTCCGGCCGGTCCGGCGCTACCCCGACGCCTCGGCGTCCGGGTTGGCCGCGCACCACTGCGCCACGCGGGGGTCGTCGCTCACCAGGCGCCCCATCTCCTCGCCGCCGTCACACGTCAGCAGCGCGACGGTCGTCGTACCGCCGCGGGAGGCCAGCACCCGGAACAACGCACCGGACTCCACCCAGCGCCGTAGCCGGTCGAGGTCGTCGGACATGCCTCCAGAGTAGGACGGCTACCCTGATCCGATGACGTTCACTCGCTATGTGGCCCTGGGCGATTCGTTCACCGAAGGGGTCGGCGACGACGCCCCGCAGCTGCCGAACGGCGTCCGCGGCTGGGCCGATCGGGTCGCCGAAGCGCTCGATGATGCGTACGGCGGCGTCGAGTACGCGAACCTGGCGATCCGCGGTCTGAAACTGCGGCCGATCGTGGTCCGGCAGGTGCCGTCCGCCCTCGCGATGAAGCCGGACCTGGTGTCGATCCACGCCGGCGGCAACGACATCCTGCGTCCGCGGGTCGACCTCGACGACCTCCTCACCTACTACGACGACGCGGTCGCGCGCCTCACCGAGTCCGGCGCGACGGTGGTGCTCTTCACCCCGCACGACCCCGCCGAGGCGCCGCTCATCAGGCGCCTGCGCGGACGATTCGCGATCTTCGCCGAGGGCATCCGCGAGATCGCCGACCGGCGCGGCGCGGTGCTGGTCGACTACTGGCGGATCCGCGACTACGACGACCCGCGGATGTGGGCGTTCGACCGGCTGCACATGTCGCCCGCCGGGCACCAGCGGATGGCGATCGCCGTGCTCGACGCCCTCGGCGTCCCGCACGACCTCGCGCCGCTCGAACTCCCGGACGTGCCGGCGCGGTCCCGCCGCGACGACCTGCGGTGGACCCGCGGCTTCCTGGCGCCCTGGCTGGGCCGCCGCCTGCGCGGCGTGTCATCCGGCGACACCCTCGCCCCGCGCTACGGCGAGCCGACGGCGGTCGAGACGATCACCACGGGCTGACCGACCCCGGCCACCTCGACGCCGTCACCCGGAAGCCGGCCTCCCATCCGAACACTTGTTCTTGTCGGTGGTGAGATGTAGCTTATCGGTACGGAGGTGATCCGGCCGGTGCCCGCACCGTCGCGGCCCACCTTCGTGAGGCCATACCGGAGCGATCCGGCGCGGTGTGTTGTTTGAGAATTCCATACTCCTGCGACACCCTCGGGTGGCCGCACCCGACGTCGCCCGAACGACAGGCCGGGCGTCGTCGGCCCGATCGGCGCCTCCCCCTGCTCCGATCGGGCCGCCCGGTGCGGCTACCCGTGGCCGTCGACCGTGTCGCGTGTCAGGCCGATTCGAGGCGGTGCCACGACCACCAGGCCAGCAGGATGGTCAGCACCGACCCCACCGACGCCAGCGTCTGCGCCGCCAGATAGAGGTTGAAATCAGCGACGTCGCCGGGTGTCTGGCCGGCCCCGGCCAGGCCGACGTAGACGCCGGTCGCCCCGGCGCCGAACACGTACACCGCCGCGAGCACCACCAGCACGGTCCGGACGGGCGCACGGCGATCGGCCGGGACCCGGCGCACCAGTCCCCGCCGTACCAGATAGAGCGCACCGAGCGAGGCCGCCAGCAGTGCGATCGCATCGGCGCCGAGGGTGTCCGACAGCCGGTGCCACCGCGCGATCACCGTGTACGCGCCGACACCGACCGTCCACGTCGTCACGATCAGCATCGCGACGGTCCGCCACCGCCAGGAGATCACCAGCAGAGTCGCGCAGGCCACCGCCATCGCGACCGTGGTGTGACCGCTCGGGAAGCTGTTGTGCAGCCACTGCGGCGGGCCGTCGACCAGGTCGGGCCGACGCAGGACGTAGCGTTTGAGCACCTCCGTCGCCGCGGACGCCCCACCGACCACGGCCACCGCGACGACGGCCAGCCGGAATCCACCGCGCACCCATCCGATCACGGCGAGGATCACCACGGCGACCGCCAGGCTGCCGACCGTGAGCGTCGCCAGCGCGTTGTCGGCGGCGGTCACCTGATCGGCGTTGATCTGGTACGACCCGCGCAGGGCGGCGTTCTCCACCCGCTGCCCGGTGTAGGTGCGCACCGCCGCCCAGTAGACGCCGATCAGCACAGCCAGCGCGCCGACGGCGAGCACCGCCCAGCGGGCTCTCCCCGCGGCCACTCAGGCCTTGCGGAGGTCGGCCGTGACGCCGTCACCCAGTTCGATCGCACCCGCGGGCCCCTCGGCGACGCTGAATTCGGTCGCCAGGACCTCCCCGGAGATCAGGCCGGCGTGGGTCTGGGCGGTCGCCACCTTGTCGGCGGGCACCACCAGCCGCACGACGATCCGGTCGGAGATGTCGAGCCCGGCGCCCCGGCGCGCATCCTGCAGCTCGCGGATCCGGTCCTTGGCCCAGCCCTCGGCCTCCAGTTCCGGTGTCACCGCGGTGTCCAGCACCACGAGGCCGCCGCCGTCGGGCAGCTCGCCCGTCGACTCCGGGGCCACCGCGACGAGCTTGCGGGTGAACTCCTCGCCGCGCAGCTCGATGCCGTCGGCGATCACGACGGGCTCCCCGTCGGCGCCGGTGGACAGCTCGTAGTTCCCGGACTTGACCGCCTTGATCGCCCGCTGGACGTCTTTGCCGATGCGCGGTCCGGCGGCGCGGGCGTTGACCGCGACCTCCACTTTTCCGTAGGCGTCGACGTCGGTGGACAGTTCGACGTTCTTGACGTTCATCTCGTCGGCGATCAGACCCGCGAACGGCGCCAGCGCCTCCGCGTTCGGTGCGGCGACGGTCAGGCTCGGCAGCGGCAGCCGCACCCGCAGCTTGTTGGCCTTGCGAACGCTCGAGGCCACCGAGCACACCGACTGGACGGCGTCCATCGCCGCCACCAACTCGGGATCGGCGGGCAGGTCACCGGCGGCCGGCCAGTCGGTGAGATGCACCGAGCGCTCACCGGTCAGACCGCGCCACATCGCCTCGGTCGCCAGCGGCAGCAGCGGCGCGGCGAGCCGGCCGGCCACCTCGAGCACCGTGTACAGGGTGTCGAAGGCGTCCGGGTCGGCGTCCTGACCGGCCCAGAAGCGGGCGCGGGACCGTCGCACGTACCAGTTGGTCAGCGACTCGCAGAAGGTCCGGAAGCTGTCGCAGGCACCGGCGATGTCGTAGACGTCGAGGGCCGCGGTGATCTCGTCGCGGGTCACCGCCAGCTTGGCCAGGATGTACCGGTCCAGCACGTTCTCCGAGTCGGTCCGCCACGTGGCCGGACGCTCGGCGTACAGCTGCAGGAAGCTGTAGGCGTTCCACATCGGCAGCAGCGCCTGGCGCACGCCCTCGCGGATGCCGCGCTCGGTGACCACCAGGTTGCCGCCGCGCAGGATCGGGCTGGCCATCAGGAACCAGCGCATCGCATCGGAGCCGTCGCGGTCGAAGACCTCGTTCACGTCCGGGTAGTTGCGCTTGGACTTGCTCATCTTCTGCCCGTCGTCGCCGAGCACGATGCCGTGCGCCGCGACGGTCTTGAACGCCGGGCGGTCGAACAGCGCCGTCGCCAGGACGTGCAGGTTGTAGAACCAGCCGCGCGTCTGACCGTTGTATTCGACGATGAAGTCGCCCGGATTGTGCGCGATCTCGCCAGTCGAGGAGTCGCCGTCGAACCAGGAGGTGTTCTCGAACGGGTAGTGCACCTGCGCGTACGGCATGGAGCCGGACTCGAACCAGCAGTCCAGCACCTCGGGTACGCGGCGCATCATCGACCGCCCGGTCGGATCGTCCGGGTTCGGGCGCACCAGATCGTCGATCTCCGGCCGGTGCAGGTTGGTGGGCCGCACACCGAAGTCGGCCGCCAGCTCGTCGAGGCCGCCGTAGACGTCGATCCGCGGGTAAGCGGGGTCGTCGGACATCCACACCGGGATGGGTGCACCCCAGTAGCGGTTACGGCTGATGTTCCAGTCCTTGGCGCCCTCCAGCCACTTGCCGAACTGGCCGTCCTTGATGTGCGCGGGCGACCAGGTGATCTCCTGGTTCAGCTCCAGCATCCGGTCCTTGATCTTGGTCACGGCGACGAACCACGACGGCACCGCCATGTAGATCAGCGGCTGTCCCGACCGCCACGAATGCGGGTAGGAGTGCTCGATGGTCTCGTGTCGCAGGACGCGGCCCTTCGCCTTGAGATCCCGGATGATGTTCGGATTGGCGTCGAACACCATCTGACCCTGGTAGTCGGGCACCAGCTCGGTGAACTTGCCGCCCGGATCGAGCGGCTGCACCGTTGAGATGCCGTGCGCGGTCGCGACGTCCATGTCCTCCTCACCGAAGGCCGGGGCCAGGTGGACCACACCGGTGCCGCTGTCGGTGGTCACGTAGTCGGCGGTCAGGATCACGTGGGCGTTCGGGTGCCCGAGGAAGTAGTCGAACGGCGGGCGATAGCTCAGTCCGGCCAGATCGCGGCCCAGGTGAGTGCCGACGGTCTCGGTCTCCCCCAGCTCCTTCGCGTACGCGCCGACCAGGGCACTCGCCAGCAGGTACTCGGTCCCGTCGGCGGTGCGCACGTGCGCGTACTCGGTGTCCGGGTGCACGGCGATCGCCAGGTTCGACGGCAGCGTCCACGGGGTGGTCGTCCAGATCAGCGCGTTGACGCCGTCGAGCGACGAGCCGGGCGCCACCAGCGGCATGGTGACGGTCAGCGCCGGGTCCTGACGCATCCGGTAGGCGTCGTCGAGCTTCGCCTCCTGATTGCTCAGCGGGGTCTGCTCGTACCAGGAGTACGGCAGCACGCGGTAGCCCTGGTAGACCAGCCCCTTGTCGTACAGGCGCTTGAACGCCCACATGACCGACTCCATGAAGTCCAGATCGAGGGTCTTGTAGTCGTTGTCGAAGTCGACCCAGCGAGCCTGGCGCGTCACATAGGTGCGCCACTCGCCGGTGTAGCGCAGCACGGAATCGCGGCAGTACTCGTTGAACTTGTCGACGCCCATCACCTCGATCTCCGACTTGTCGGTGATCCCCAGCTGGCGCTCGGCCTCCAGCTCGGCCGGCAGACCGTGGGTGTCCCAGCCGAAACGGCGCTCGACCTTCTTGCCGCGCATCGTCTGGTAGCGCGGCACGATGTCCTTCACGTAGCCGGTGAGCAGGTGCCCGTAGTGCGGCAGGCCGTTGGCGAACGGCGGGCCGTCGTAGAAGACGAATTCCGGCGCATCGGCGCGATTGGCGATCGAGGCGGCGAAGGTGTCGTCGTCGGCCCAGTAGTCCAGGACCCGCTCCTCGACGTCCGGGAACGACGGCGCACCGGGACCGGTGCCACCGGTCAAGTCGACGAGCGGATAGGCGCGTGCTGGGGGGTTCTCGGTCATCGGCGTGCTCCTCGTGCCTGCACGTCAGCCGCGGCTGACTCACTTCGGGCACGGGGACGCGTTCGTCGTTCTCGGCGGACGCGCGGTACCACCCCGCTTGCAGCGCTGCGGCGCTGCCACTCGGCGGAAGCCCCCGGAGGTGACTTCTCAGCGGCTGTCTCGGGCCGCACCCGCCCGGTTCTACTGGGATCGCGGCCCGAGGGCGGCTATCCGTTCTTCCAGGAGCTCCCCGGTGATGGCCGGATCAACGCTGTCGCGTGAAGAGTCTACTCCTCGTCACCGGCGTAGCTGATCTTGGGCAGCGGACCGGTATGGTCGTGCACGACGATGCCGTCGCCCGCCCGCTCGGCGACCGCATCGGCCCGATGGGTGTCCGCGGCCTCGGGATCGGCCGCCGCCGGCTCCGGACCGGTCGCCGCGGGCGTCTCGCCGGTGTCCGGGGCGTTCTCCGTGTCGGCGTGGCGGCGGCGCCGTCCCACGTAGGGAGACTGCGCGCGGATCGGGCCGGTGTCCGGGCCGCTGTCGGCGTGCACCGGTGCCGGGGCCGGGCCGGGCTCGCTCGCCGCGTCTTGCGCGAACGGGCTCGCGGCCACCGGCCAGGAACCCGACGACGGCGGCACCGACGGGATCGGGCCCGATTGAACCGGGAACGAGCCGGTCACCGACTTGATGTAGTCGTTCGCGTCGCCGGTCACCGTCTCGTCGTCTCCGACGGGCTCGGGCTCCTCGGGCGCGGTGGCCCCGGGGACGACCAGTCCGCCCAGGCCAGTGTCCGAGACATCGGCCGGACCGGTGTCGGTCACGGTGTCCGCGGTCACGACCGTCGCGTACTCCTCGACCACCGTGTCCGGCGCCCCGCCGGCGGGCGGCGTGGCCTCGGCGGCCGGCGATTCGTCGCCGAGGAGCGGCGCGGGACGGCTCTGCGGCGCGTCGTCGCGGATCGTGAACAGCGGCTCGTCGGCGTCGGCGGCCGAGCGGCGGCCCGAACGGAGCGCATCGGCCAGCAGGATCAGCAGACCGATCGCGCAGACGACGATGCAGGCCACCGCGAGCCAGAAATTACTCGTGATCAAGGCCACCACGAGGAGGCCGAAGCCGACCAGCGTCGCGGCCAGTGCCAAGGTCAGCATCGACAGCCTCTTATCAACTCGTCCAACGACTCGCCCGGGGTGAGATCAGCCCTGCGGGTAGCCGGTCTCCTGACCGTAGCCCTGCTCCACCGGGGCCGCGCTGCCGCGCTGCTGCAGCTCCTCGAGCTGCGACTCCAGGTAGGTCTTCAGGCGGGTACGGTACTCGCGCTCGTAGGTCTTCAGCTGCTCGATGCGACCTTCCAGCACGGTGCGCTGCTGGTTGATGGTCGACATGATCTCCGAGTGCTTCTGCTCGGCGTCACGCTGCAGGAAGTCGGCGCGCTCCTGCGCCTGACGGACCTGGGTCTCGGCGCGGGTCTGCGCATCGGCCAGCAGCGCCTCGGCGCGCTGGCGCGAGTCGGCCAGGGTGGCGTCGGCGGTGGCCTGCGCCTCGTTGACCATCGCGTCGCTGCGGTGGCGCGCGTCGGCGAGCAGGGCCTCGGCCTCGCTGCGGGCGCTGCCGGTGACGCGGTCGGCGGTGTCCTGGGCCAGCGCGAGCACGCGGGCGGCGCGGACGCTGGCGTCCTCGTCGAGCACCGGCTGCGGCGCGGGCGCCTGCTGCGGGGCCGGCTCGGGCGCGGCCTGGACCGGGACCGCGGCGGTCTCGGCCGGCGCGGCGGCGGCGAAGACCTGGGTGCGGTCGGCGCCTCCGGCGCGCGCGGCGTTCAGCTCGGACTCCAGATCGGCGTTGCGCTGACGCAACTCGGAGTTCTCGTCGAGCAGGCGTGCCAGCTCGGCCTCGACGAAGTCGAGGAACTGATCCACCTCGTCCTCGTTGTAGCCGCGCTTCCCGATCGGCGGTTTGCTGAACGCGACATTGTGCACATCAGCTGGTGTCAGCCGCATTTCGGTTTCCCCTTTGGTCGTCGAGTGAGTCCGTCGAGCACGCACCGCTGCGCGCTCGATCGCCGGCGACAGGCCGGTCGCAGTTCTATTAATACCAGTAGCACTGCGTAACTAGCGTGTCATCTTGTCACATCCGGACCAAGTTCTGTTGCCCGGCTGCGTCCTGTTCGCAACCAAAACTCCGCCCGGCCGTGTTCCACGACGACCCCGTCGGCCGACCCGGTCGCCTTCACCGACATGCCCCTGACCAGCGATTACTCCGGGCGTGTCGCCGCGCGGGCCGCTACAGGACCGTCGCGTAGGTGCGCGAGATGCTCATCCCGATCGATACCACAATCAACACCAGAAACAACGACAAATCCAGTCGCACTGATCCCAAATCCACCGGCTTGAGGACGCGGCGGATGGCCTTCAGCGGTGGGTCGGTGAGGGTGAAGACGGTCTCGACCACCACCACGGTGAAGCCTCGCGGGCGCCACCGGCGCGCGATGGACTGGACGAACTCGACCACCAGCCGGGCGATCAGCAGCAGCCAGTAGAGGAAGAGGACCAGGTAGAGGATCCAGAGGAAAGTCACCACGATGTCTACAGTGCCAGACGGGGCGCCGGGTCAGCCCCGGCGCCCCGCGTGGCGATCCTCTCAGCTCTGGCTGTGGAAGCCGGTTTCGGCGAGGCGGCGACGATCTTCCGGGGTCACCTCGACGCCGGCCGGCGACAGCAGGAACACCTTGGTCGCGACCTTGTCGAACGAGCCGCGCAGCGCGAAGACCAGGCCGGCCGCGAAGTCGACCATGCGCTTGGCGTCGTCGTTGTTCATCTCGACCAGATCCATGATCACCGGGCTGCCGCTGCGGAAGCGCTCGCCGATGGTGCGGGCCTCCGAGTAGTCGGCCGGACGCAGGGTGGTGATCCGGCTCGCGGTCTCGGCGACCACCTCCGGCCGCACCTCGGGGGCGAGCGCGTTGGCGCCGCGGACGGCCATCACACCGCCGCGGGCGGTGACGTTGGCGCTCCGCGAGAGCGGCTCCAGGCGGCCACGCATCGGCGCCGGGCCCAGGTCGGCCTCCACGTGCACGGCGCGGGCGGCGTACACCCGATCGTCACCGCGGCGGGCGTAGTCGACCTCGGCGTAGTCGGCCTCGTAGGGCTCGTCGTAGTACTCGTCGTGCGCACCGGCACCGCGGTAGCGCTCCATGTACAGGCGCTCGCGGGCGCTCATCGCCTCGCCGTGGCGGGCGGGCGCCGGAGCGTAGGCGTCGCCCATCGGCGCGGGTGCGCGGTCGGCCGGATCGGTCAGGTAGTCGTCCTCGTATTCACTCGGAGGCACCATGCCGAAATATGCCTTGAACTTCTGCATCGTCGTCATCGAGATGCCTTCCTGGTGATGAATGATCTTTTTGGTTCCCGTGTGACCAATGTGACTAGGGCGAGAGTAACGGCCGCGGCCCCATGATTGCGGTTCCGACACGCACACACGTCGATCCGTGTGCGATCGCCGCCTCCAGGTCACCGGACATGCCCGCGGACAGTTCGGCGGCATCCGGATACGCGCCGCGGAAGCGCTCGGCGATCGCGGCCGCCTGTGCCAGGTGCGCATCCGGGTCGCCGTCGAGCGGCGCGACGACCATCAGGCCGTCCAGGCTCAGGATGCCGCCGTGCGCGGTCACCGCGTCGGCCAGTGCGGGCAGATCGGCCTCGATCACTCCCCCGCGCGCCGGGTCGCCGTCGAGGCTGATCTGCAGCAGGACGCCGAGCGGCGTATCGCGCTCGCCACGCTCGAGCGCGGCCGTCGTGGCGGTCGCCAGCGCCGCCACCAGTTCCGGCGAGTCGACGGACTGGACGCGCCGGGCCCAGCGGGCGATGGTCTTGGCCTTCTTGCGCTGCACCGAACCGATCATGTCCATGGTGAAGTCGGCGCCGGGCAGATCCGCGCGCACCTGCGCCACCTTCCGGCCGGCCTCGGGCTCGCGGTTCTCGCCGAACTCGGTGGCGCCCAGCCGGACCAGGCGGGCCAGATCGTCGGCCGGAAAGTACTTGGTGACCACCATCAGCCGGGCGCTGCCGGGTGCCCGGCCGGCGACCGCCTCGGCCGCGGCGATCCGCTCCCGGGTGGCGGCCAGCCCGGCCGCCAGCTCGTCGCTCCGCGGGTCAGCGCTCACTCCCGCTCCATCCAGATCACCGACGCGAGACGGCCGGTGGGCGCGCTGCGGCGATGGCTGAACAGGTCCGGGTCGGCGATGGTGCAGCGCGGGTCGACGGCGATGCCGGTGACCCCCGCGGCGCGGAGCTGGCGCTCGATGCCGGCCCGAAGGTCGAGTCCGGCGGTGCCCTTGGCGGTGCGGCAGGCGCTGCCGGGCAGATGCTTCTCCACGTCGCGCTGCATCTCCGGCGGCACCTCGTAGCGCTCGCCGGACGCCGCCGGGCCGAGCAGCACACCGATGCGCTCCGGCCGGGCGCCCAGACCGATCATGGTGTCCAGGACGGCCGGCACGATACCGATACGCGCGCCCACGCGCCCGGCGTGCACGGCGGCGATCACGCCGGCCTCGTCGTCGCTGAGCAGCAGCGGGACGCAGTCGGCGGTGAGGACGGCCAGGGCAAGGCCTTCCGCGGTGGTGACGAGGGCGTCGGTGGCCGGCACCGGCTCGGTGACGGGGCCGTCGACCACGGTCACGGTGCGGCTGTGGATCTGCTCCATCCACACCACGTCGCGCGGCGCGAGGCCGAGATCGGTGGCCAGTCGTGTCCGGTTGGCCGCGACGGCGGCCGGATCGTCGCCGACGTGGTCACCCAGGTTGAACGAGTCGTAGGGCGGGCGCGACACACCGCCGGCGCGGGTGGTGACCACGCGCCGCACCCGCCGCGCGGGCGTGTGCGGTGCCATCACTTCATGAAGTCGGGGACGTCGACCTCGTCGTCGTCGAGCCGGACCGTGTTGCGGCGCGGTGCCGGCGCGTCGGCGAACGGGTCCGCCTGCCGGGACGACCGCGAGCCGAACAGCGGGTCGTCGGCGGGCGGGGTGGCCGTGCGGCCGGCCTGCGCCTGCTCGACGGTGCCTGCGGCCCGGGTGGCCGCCGGGTTCTCGACCCGCTTGCGCGGGGTGCCGCCGTCGAAGCCCGCGGCGATCACCGTGACACGCACCTCGTCGCCGAGGTTGTCGTTGATCACGGTGCCGAAGATGATGTTCGCGTCCTCGTGCGCGGCCTCCTGGACCTGCGTGGCGGCGTTGTTGATCTCGAACAGGCCGAGGTCGCTGCCACCGGCGATCGAGATGAGCACGCCGCGCGCGCCCTCCATCGAGGCCTCCAGCAGCGGCGAGTTGATCGCCGACTCGGCGGCCTTGCGCGCCCGGTCCTCGCCGCGCGCGGCACCGATGCCCATCAGCGCGCTGCCCGCATCGCTCATCACGCCCTTGACGTCGGCGAAGTCGACGTTGATCAGACCCGGGGTGGTGATCAGGTCGGTGATGCCCTGCACGCCGTTGAGAAGCACCTCGTCGGCGCTGCGGAACGCGTCCATCAGGCTGACCTGGGAGTCGCCCAGCTGCAGCAGACGGTCGTTCGGGATGACGATGAGCGTGTCGCAGGACTCGCGCAGCGCCGCGATGCCCTCGTCGGCCTGGTTGCCGCGCCGCTTGCCCTCGAAGGAGAACGGGCGGGTCACGACGCCGACGGTGAGCGCACCGAGTTTGCGCGCGATTCCGGCGACGACGGGCGCGCCGCCGGTGCCGGTACCGCCGCCCTCGCCCGCGGTCACGAAGACCATGTCGGCGCCCTGCAACAGATCCTCGATCTCGTCGCGGGCATCCTCGGCGGCCTTGCGGCCGACCTCGGGATTGGCGCCGGCGCCGAGTCCACGGGTGGACTCGCGGCCGATGTCGAGCTTCACGTCGGCATCGCTGATCAGCAGCGCCTGCGCATCGGTGTTGATGGCAATGAATTCGACGCCCTTGAGGCCCTGCTCGATCATGCGGTTGACGGCGTTGACGCCGCCGCCGCCGATGCCGACGACCTTGATGACGGCCAGGTAGTTGTGGGGTGGCGTCATGATGCCTTCCTGTGCTGCAGAACCCTAAAGCTCAACCAAAGGGTTATAGTTATGTCAAGTACCGGTGTTGAGAACGACGGTATCGAGCCCTCCGCGCTGCGCACGGAGGCGCGCCGAACGACGCCGGAATTTCTGCTCAGCTCACGGCCGGATAGTCGGGCGCGGAGACGTTGTAGGTGTTCCCCGCCATCGGGAGGATGTGCGAGAGGGCGTCGGCCTTGTCCGCGCCGCGCTCGGCATCACCCCAGATCACCGTGCGCCCCTTCGTCAGATGCAAGGTCAGGTCGGCCGGCGACGACGCCGACACCGACTCGACCTGCGGGCGAAGCCAGCCGGGCAGCCCGCCGATCATCTCCAGCGCGGCGAGCGTGGTCGGATCGCGCGGGCCCGGATCGCTGACGTCGAGCACCGGCAGGTCGCGCAGCGCGACACCGCCGATCGCGGTCTTGCCCATCGCCGCGCGCGACGCGTACGCGACGTACACCACCCCGAGCCGGTCCATCACGCCGAGCCGGCCGTCCGCCTGCTTGATCAGCGCCCGCGGGGTCCGCTCGGTGACCGCGATGTGCAGCGCCGAGGGATAGCTGCGATCCACCCGGACCGCCTCCACCGCCGGGATCCGTGAGACGCGCCGGGCGATCGCCGCGGTGTCGACCTGGAGCAGCGGCTTGCCCATCGGCACCTCGGCGACGGTCAGGACCTCCTGCTGCGGCACCCCGGCCGTGCCGGTCACCTGGACCTCCCGCACCGACATCAGCGGCGAGAAGTAGGCCGCGGCCACCAGACCGCCGAGCACCGCCAGCAGCGCCAGGATGCCGAGTGCCCGCCAGAGCCGACGGCGGCCGGCGCGCCGGAGTTCGGCACGTTCGGCGCGCTGCGGGTCGTGCGTGCGGGCCTGTCTCACGATTCGAGTGCGGCCAGGATCGGCGGCGCCTGCATGGTGATGTCACCGGCGCCGATGGTGAGCACCAGGTCGCCGGGCCGGGCCCGGTCGGCGACCGCCGCGGGCAGGTCGGACACCGAGGCGACGAAGACCGCGGGCACGGTCACCGCGTCGGAGATCAGCCGCCCGGTCACCCCGGGGCGCGGCTCCTCGCGGGCGCCGTACACGTCGGCGACGATCACCTCGTCGGCCAGGCTCAGGGCCTGCGCGAACTCCGGCGCGAACTCCTCGGTCCGCGAGTAGAGGTGCGGCTGGAACAGCGCGATCACCCGGCCGCCGGAGTCGCCGACCACCGAGCGCGCCGCCGTCAGCACCGCCCGGACCTCGGTCGGATGGTGCGCGTAGTCGTCGTACAGGGCGACCCGGCCCGCGGTGCCGCGGAACTCGAAGCGCCGATGCACCCCGCCGAAGCTCTCGATCCCGTCGAGGACCGAGGCGGCCTGTGCCCCGGGATCCACCGACAGGCAGCCGAGCAGCGCGCCGAGCGCGTTGAGGGCCATGTGATCGCCCGGGAGAGTCACTTGCATGCCCCGCTTCACCGGCGTCGGGACCACCGGGCGGGTCAGTTCCACCTCGGCGCTGCTACCGGTGCCGCGCGGGGTGATCGACCGCACCCGTCCGGCGAGCGGCACGCCCGGGGCCAGGTCGGCGTGCCGGCCGGTGCCGTAGCCGATCACCCGGACGCCGGACTGCGCCAGCGCATCCGTCTGCCGCCCGGCCAGCGCCGCCGCGCCGGGATCATCGAGGCAGACCACCAGCGTGCCGCCGGGGCGGATGAGGCCGGTGAAGTCGTCGAAGACCTGGACGTACGCCGCTTCGGTGCCGAAGAAGTCGAGATGGTCGGCCTCGATGTTGGTCACCACCACCACGTCCGGCCGGTATTGCAGCAGCGACCCGTCGCTCTCGTCGGCCTCGGCGACGAAGATCCGGCCGCTGCCGTGGTGCGCGTTGGTCCCCGACTCGTTGAGTTCGCCGCCGATCGCGAACGACGGGTCGGTGCCGCAGTGCTGCAGCGCGACGACCGCCATCGACGTGGTCGAGGTCTTACCGTGGGTTCCGGTGATCAGCAGCGTCCGGTAGCCGTCCATGAGCTGGGCCAGCACCTGCGGCCGGTACAGCACGGGGACGCCGCGGCGGCGGGCTTCCACCAGTTCGATGTTGTCGGCCGGGATCGCGGCCTGGGTGGTGACGACGACCGTGGGGCCGCCGTCGAGCAGGTCGAGGGCCGACGGGTCGTGCCCGATGCGCACCTGCGCGCCGCGCGCCCGCAAGTCGATCAGCGCCCGGCCGTCGCGGCCGTCCGAACCGGACACCTGGCCGCCGCGGGCCAGCAGGATCCGGGCGAGACCGGACATGCCCGCTCCCCCGATGCCGACCATGTGGACGCGGGCGAGTTGCTGCGGCAGCGAGTCGCTCATCGTTCGGCCCGCCCGGTGCGATGCTCGGCGGCCAGCGACAGCGCGGCCGCAGCGACCTTGTCCGCGGCATGGCGGTGTCCGCTGCCGACGCCGGCGGCGGTCATGGCGGCCAGCCGGGCCGGGTCGCCGAGCAGGGCGGGCACCTCGCGGGCCACGTAGTCGGACGTCATCTCGGCGTTGTCGACCAGCAGGGCGGCACCGGCGTCGACGACGGGCAGCGCGTTGAGCCGCTGCTCGCCGTTGCCGTGCGGCAGCGGCACGTAGATCGCGGGCAGACCCGCCGCGGTGACCTCGGCGACCGTCATCGCGCCCGATCGGCAGATCACCAGGTCGGCGGCCGCGTAGGCCAGGTCCATCCGGTCCACATAGGGCACGGCGACGTAAGGCGGCGCCCCGGCGGGCGACTCGGGCGAGACGGTGTTCTTCTTCCCGTGTGCGTGCAGGACGCCGATCCCGGCGGCGCCGAGGGCGCCGGCCGCACCGGCGACGGCCTCGTTGAGCTGCTGCGCACCCTGCGAGCCGCCGAAGACGAGGAGCACCGGCGCCTGCGGGTCCAGGCCGAAGAAGGCCCGCGCCTCGTCTCGCAGGGCGGCGCGGTCGAGGTCGGCGATGGCGCGCCGGACCGGGATACCGACCACCTCGGCGCCGGCCAGACCGGAGCCGGGTACCGCCGCCATCACCTGGTCGGCCAGCCGCTGTCCCACCTTGTTGGCGATGCCCGCACTGGCGTTGGCCTCGTGGATCAGCACCGGAATCCGGCGGCGGCGGGCCGCCCGGCCGCGGGCGGCCAGGTAAGCCGGCAGCGCGACGTAACCGCCGAAACCGACGACGACGTCGGCGTCCACCTCGGCGAGGACCCGGCGGGCGGCACGCACCGACCGGTCGAGCCGGTACGGCGTCTTCAGCAGGTCCATGCCGGGTTTGCGCGGCAGCGGCGCGGGCGGAATCAGCCGCAGGTCGTAGCCGCGCGCCGGGACCAGCGTGGTCTCCAGGCCCTTCGGCGTGCCGAGCGCGGTGACGCGGGCGAGCGGGTCGAGGCGCCGGACGGCATCGGCCACCGCCAGCGCCGGCTCGATGTGTCCCGCGGTGCCCCCGCCGGCGACGACCACCGAAAGGCCAGAATTGCTGCTCACCGGTGCCTGTACTCCGTTCGTCGCGGCGAGCCTGCCGCCCGGTCGCGGGCCGCGGACCGGCGCGGATCCGGCGGAATCCGGGTGCTCGCCTGCCGATCAGGATAGTGGATCTCGTCGCTGCGCTGTGCGGCCGCCCGCGGCGCGCGGCGCCGGTCGTCGAGGGGCGGCAGCGAGGTCCGCGGCGGTGGGACGCGGCCGGCCCGCGAGCGGGAGGCCTGCTGCCGCGGCGCCGACGGCCTGTCCATCGGCGTGCGCGGGGCCGGGGTCCGCAGCGGTGGAGTCCGCAGCGGTGGCGTCCGGAGCGGCGGGGTCCGCGGCGCTGACCGGGCATCGGGACGGCCGCCGCGGTGCGGGGCACGCCGCTGCTCGCGCCGGGGCTCGGGGGCACGCCCGGCGGTCCGGCGCCGGTCGAGCCGGTCGCGGGCGCCGTCGACCACCTGGGCCCGATAGGCGGCCGGCCGGGGCAGCCGCAGCAGCCGGGACAGGCCGCGCTGGCCGGCACCGGACAGCGCGACGACCGCCTCGGGTTCGTGCCGGGCCGCACTCGCCATCAGGCCGAGCATGGTGAGCATGGTCAGCATCGACGTGCCGCCCTGGGACAGCAGCGGCAGCTGGATACCGGTCACCGGCAGCAGTCCGACCACGTAGCCGACGTTGATGAACATCTGCGCGGTGATCAGCACCGTGATGGAGCCGGTGAGCAGCCGCAGGAACGGGTCGGCGGACCGGCGGGCGATCCGCATGCCGACGTACGCCAGCAGCAGGAACAGGCCGACCACGATCAGCCCGCCGATCAGGCCGGTCTCCTCGACGAGGATGGCGAAGATGAAGTCGTTGTGCGCGTTCGGCAGGTAGTTCCACTTCGCGGTGCTCTGCCCGAGACCCACGCCGAAGACGCCGCCGTTGGCGAGTGCGTACTTGGCCTGCATGGCCTGGTAGCCCCCGTCGAGCGGGTCGGCCGAGCCGAGGAAGCTGAACACGCGCGCCGCGCGGTATTCGGCGGTGAACGCGGCGACGGCACCGGCCAGCACGAAGAAGCCCGCGAACCCGGCGAAGACCGGGCCGGGCAGCCCGGCGAACCACAGCAGCGCCGCCGTGATGAGGACGACGATGATCGTCGTCGAGAGATTCGGTTCGAGGATGATCAGCGCGCACATGAACACCACCACCGGGAGCAGCGGGAACAGCAGCTCCTTGCCGGTCGCCCCGGCCGTGCGGCGCGAGGCGAGCAGGTGCGCGCCCCAGATGCAGAGCGCCAGTTTGGCCAGCTCGGACGGCTGGATCGAGACGCCGGCCACCTCGAACCAGCGGCGCGCGCCGTCCACCTTGACGCCCAGGTGCGGCACCAGCACCAGGATCAGCAGCGCCAGGCTGACCAGCAACCCGAAGGTCGCGAACCGGCGGAAGAAGCGGATCGGCAAGCGGAGCACGACGTAGAACAGGATCCAGCCGATGATCGCGAACACGACCTGCATGGCGAACGCGCCGTAGGCCGAGTGACTCTCCGAGTAGCCCTCCACGGACGACGCGGACTGCACCATGATCAGGCCGAACACGGTGAGGATGGCGGCCAGCCCGACCACCAGGTGGAACGACGTCAGCGGGCGCGCCATCAGGGTGCGGATGCCCTCGCGGGCGGTGGAGATCCAGGTCCGCAGGTCGACGGTGGGCAGACCGAAGGTCAGCGGGCGCGCGGCGGACCGCCGCGGCGCGCGGCCCGGCCGGCGGCGCGCGGACGCCGCCGCGGCGCGGCGCCGCGGACGAACGTCGTCACCCGCGGGTTCGGTGTCGT
Organism: Gordonia marina; assembly: GCF_052036135.1. Classification (NCBI taxonomy): domain Bacteria; kingdom Bacillati; phylum Actinomycetota; class Actinomycetes; order Mycobacteriales; family Gordoniaceae; genus Gordonia; species Gordonia marina. Next base: position 22,534 of record NZ_JBPSDN010000007.1, on the reverse strand, counting down.
CGCCCGCGGCGGCGTCCTCCCGAGCGTCGTCCGCTCCGGCGCCGTCCTCCCGGACGTCGTCGGCCGGGGCCGCGTCGGGCACGTCCGTGTCGTCGATGGGCGCGTGGTCGGCGGGTGCGTGGTCGACGGCCTCGTCGTCGATCGCCGCCTCGTCGGCGACGGTGTCCTCGATCCCGGCGTCCGCGTCGTCGCGCTGCGAGCCTGGGCCCGGCATGTCAGCGCTCCGCGACGGCGCCGGCCAGCCTCGTGGCGGCGGCGGCGAAACTGTCGCCGCGGGCACCGTAGGAGGCGAACATGTCCAGCGACGCGGCGGCCGGGGCCAGCAGCACCGCACGGGTGTCCGGCGCGTCCTGGGCCAGCGCCCAGGCCTGGCCGACGGCCTGCGCCATCACGGCGTCGGCGTCGCTGAGGTCCGGCCGCCCGGCAGCGAGAGCGCCGTCCGCGGGAGCCGTCACGTCGGGACCGGCGATGCGTTGAAGAGTCACCCCGCCATCGTCTCCTGTGAACACTGTGACTACTGGGACCTGTGGGGCGTGTCGCGCGATCGCGTCGACAATCACCTGCCGATCGCGGCCGATCGCGACCACTCCGGTGAGCCGTCCGGCGCAGGTGCGCACCAGGTCGTCGACCGGCGCCCCCTTGAGCAGACCGCCCGCGATCAGGACCACCCGGTCGTGCCCGACGATCGCGGCCTGCGCCGCGTGCGGGTTGGTGGCCTTGGAGTCGTCGATGAAGTCGACCTCACCGATCCGGGCCACCACCTGCCCGCGATGCGCGGCCGGCGAGAACGTCGCGAGTCCGCGGGCGACGGCCGCCGTGGACACCCCGATGGCCCGGGTCAGCGCCGCCGCGGCGAGCGCGTCGGCCATCCCGGAGGGTCCGGCCGGGCGCACCCGGTCGGCCGGCAGCAGTTCGGCGGGCGCCCGGGTGATCGGCCGCGGGCCGCCGGCATCGTCGAAGGCCGCGTCGACCAGCATCCCGTGCTGGCGACCGAGCTGCCCGGGGCCGGGCGCGGCGAGGGTGAAACCGACCCGCCTGCTCCCCGCCGGTGTGGCGAGTGCCCCGGCCACCGGATCGTCCAGGCCGACCACCGCGACGTCCCCGAGAAGCACCTGCGCCTTGGCGTCGCGGTACGCCTCGAAGGAGCCGTGCCAGTCGAGGTGGTCGTCGGCGATGTTGAGCACCACTCCGGCCCGCGGACGCACCGACGGCGCCCAGTGCAGCTGGAAGGACGAGAGCTCCACGGCCAGCACCTCGGCCCGCGGCTCAGCAGACAGCGCGTCGAGCACGGTGAGACCGATGTTCCCGCAGGCCAGCGCACTGATTCCGGCGGCCCGCAGGATGGACTCGGTCATCGCCGTGGTGGTGGTCTTCCCGTTGGTGCCGGTGATCACCAGCCAGGTGCGGGGCGCGCCGGTCAGACCGGCACGGTCCAGCCGCCAGGCCAGCTCCACGTCGCCCCACACTCCGATCCCGGCGGCCTGGGCCGCGAGCAGGAAGGGGTTCGTCGGGTTGAAGCCGGGCGAGGTGACCACCAGGTCGACGCCGGAGAAGGCCCCAGCCCCGGTCAGATAGCGCTCCGGCGCGTGCTCGGCGTCCGACTCGGCGCCGGCGAACCGGCGGTCGACGACGACGGCCGAGGCGCCCAGCCCGGTCACGGCGCGCACCACCGCGGCCCCGGTGGTCCCGGCGCCGGCGACGAGGATGCGGGCACCGCTCAGGTCGAGCGGATCGGTCGAGAATCCCACGATCAGCCCGACACCCATTCGCCGTAGAAGAGTCCCAGGCCGAGCGCGCACGAGATGGCGGTGAGCAGCCAGAACCGGATGATCACCGTGGTCTGGTCCCACCCGCCGAGCTCGAAGTGGTGGTGGAAGGGCGCCATCCGGAAGGGCCGCTTGCCGGTGGTCCGGAACGACGCGACCTGGATCATCACCGATACGATCTCGGCGACGAAGAGCGCGCCGATCACGATCATCAGCAGCTCGGTGTGGGTGGTCATCGACAGACCGGCGACGACGCCGCCGAGGGCCAGCGAGCCGGTGTCGCCCATGAAGATCTTGGCCGGGGCCGCGTTCCACCAGAGGAAGCCGAGGCAGGCCGCCGCCGCGACCATCGCGACGAGCGCCAGGTCGTGCGGGTCGCGGACGTTGTAGCAGGTGGCGAGCTGATCGCTCTTGTCCACGATGTCGCAGGCATGCTGTTCCTGCCAGATGGTGATCAGCACATAGGTGCCCATCACCATGGCCGTCGACCCGGCGGCGAGGCCGTCGAGGCCGTCGGTGAAGTTGACCGCGTTGGACCAGGCGTACACCACCAGCCAGCAGAAGATGACGAAGCCGACGCCGGTCAGCGTGATGGCCTCGATGTCGCGCACGTACGACAGGTGGTCGTTGGCCGGGGTCCGCCCGCGATCGTTGCGGAACTGCAGGAGCAGGACGCCGAAGACCACCGCGACCACCAGCTGGCCGATGGTCTTCTGCGTCTTGTTCAGGCCCAGGTTGCGATGCTTGGCGAGTTTGATGAAGTCGTCGAGGAAGCCGACGAAGCCCAGGCCGGTGGCGAGCCCGAGGACCAGCAGGCCGGAGGCGGTCGGCCCGCCGTCGCCCATCGCCCAGCTGTACACGTACGAGCCCAGGTACCCGGCCCACATCGCGAGGATGATCGCCAGGCCGCCCATCGACGGGGTGCCGGCCTTGGCCTGATGGCTGGCCGGGCCGTCCTGGCGGATCTCCTGACCCCAGGCCCGCCGCGAGAACTCCCGGATCAGTACCGGCGTCAGCAGAATCGCCACGGCCAGCGCGATCGCCCCCGCGATCAGGATCTGAGTCATGCCGAGTGTCCTTCGTCATCGACCGCCGCCGTGTGCGAGGGCCGGTTGAAAACCCTAGCGCGCACCCGTCCTACCGACGGGTATCGACCTGGGTGATTGTGGCCGGTGTGACACGGGTGAGGTGTCATGAGGTCCGTACCCGCACGTCGAGGGCGGGGTCGGCCTCCCACAGGGAAAGCAGCGACCGGCGCAGGTCCGGTCCGCCGCACACCAGCACGATGTCGCCGGCCCGCGGGGCGCCCGCGGTGCCCGCCGCCTCGGTCAGCTGCGCGACGAGCTCGTCGACGGTGGCCGCGAACCCGGCCTCGTCGCCCCACGAGCCCTCCATGATGGCGCCCTGGTACAGCGCCCGGACGGCGCGCGAGCCGCCGACGGCGACCGTCTGGTCGACGGCCAGGCGCACGGCTTGGCGGCCGAGCAGGTCGTAGGCGAGGCAGCGCGCGTTCTCGTCGTCGACGGGCGCGTCGTCACCGGCGGCGAGTTCACCGAAGATCGCCCAGGTGCGACGATGGGCGGCCTCGTCGTCACCGGACTCCCGGTGCGCGCTGCCGACCCCGCTGTCGGCGGCCTCGGCGACCAGCTCGCGCAGCGCGCTGCGTGCCGTATCCACGGTCACCGGCTCGGCCGGCAGGTGCACGGCCAGCACCTGGTCGCCGGCTGCGCGCTGGTCCAGCGCGTCGGCGAGCACCCGGCGGTCGTCGAAGGGGTACTTGTGCCCGGCGATCTCCTGGCCGGTCTCGTGTCCTTTGCCCGCGATCAGCACGGTGTCGCCGGTGGCGGCCCAGGCCACGGCCTCGGCGATCGCCGCCGCCCGGTCACCGGTCTCCCGGATCTGCGCCGCACGACGTTCCGCGGGCGGCACGGCGCGCGCCCCGGCGGCCACCGCGGCCCGGATCGCGGCCGGGTCCTCGCTGCGCGGGTTGTCGTCGGTGACGATCACCAGGTCCGCGCCGCGCGCGGCGGCGGCGCCCATCAGCGGGCGTTTCTCGGTGTCTCGGTCGCCACCCGCGCCCAGCACCACGGCGATCCGCCCGGGAGTCTGCGCGGCGAGCGTCGCCAGCACCGCCTCGACGGCCGCCGGCTTGTGCGCGTAGTCGACGACGGCGAGGAAGTCCTGCCCGCGATCCACCTTCTCCAGCCGGCCGGGAACCGCGACCTGCGCCAGACCGCCGATCGCGGTCGGCACCGGCACCCCGGCGGCGTCCGCCAGCGCGACCGCCAGCAGCGCGTTGGCGATGTTGTAGGCACCCGGCAGCGGCACCGTCATGACATGCTCGGCGCCGCCCGGTGCGGCCACCACGACGGTCTGCGAGCCGGCGTCGGCGGTCACCTCACCGGCCACCGACCACGACGCGTCACCGGCCGGGCCGGTGGTGGCGACCGTGGCGACCCGCTCCGCGCTCTCCCGCGCGAGCCCGGCCATCCGCTCACCCGCGGCATCGTCGACGCAGATCACCGCGACGGCGGCGCGCACCGGCGAGTCACCGGCGAACAGCCGCGCCTTGGCGTCGAAGTACTCGTCCATGGTCCGGTGGAAGTCCAGGTGATCCTGGGACAGGTTGGTGAAACCGCCGACCGCGAAGCACGAGCCGTCCACCCGGCCCAGCGACAGGGCGTGGCTGGACACCTCCATCACCACCGCGTCGACGCCGCGCTCGGCCATCACGGCGAACAGCCGCTGCAGGTCGGGGGCCTCGGGGGTGGTCAGTGAACTCGGCTCCGGAACCCCGTCGATGCGGGTCTCGACGGTCCCGATCAGCCCCACCCGGTGTCCGGCGGCCCGCAGCGCCGCCTCGGTCAGATACGACGTCGTCGTCTTCCCGGAGGTGCCGGTGACGCCGATCAGCGTGAACTTCCGCGAGGGGTCGCCGTAGACGCGGGCCGAGATCACGCCGAGTACCGCGCGCGGATCGTCGTGCACCAGGACCGGAACACCGGCCGTGGCCTCGGCGGCGCGGAGCAGCGTCAGCCCGGCCGGATCGGTGAGCACCGCGATGGCACCGGCCGCGACGGCGTCCGCGGCGTACTGCGCACCGTGGGCCCGGCTGCCGGGGAGCGCTGCGAACAGATCGCCGGGGGCGGCGTGCTGCGCGCGCAGCGTGGCCCCGAGCACACGCCGATTGTCGCCGACCAGTTCGGCACCCGACACACCGGCCAATTCGGTCAGGTCCGCGCCGACCGGCCGCTCCGGGCGCACCATCGCCCGCTGCGCGTTCTCCGCCACCTGCTGCTCACACCCTTACCGTCGTCACGCCCGGATCGCCGTCTTGACGCCGATCACTCCGATTGTCGTCCCCGGGGAGAAGCCTATGCTTCCAGCCGGAGCCGCGGTGCCCTGGTCGTCGAGTAAGGCACCTTTTCGTGCTGCAGCAGCCATCCACCGATGGTGCTGAACAGCGGCGCCGCCGACTGGCCGCCGCTGCCGTCCGAGCTGCGCACCGGGTTGTCGAGCATGATGCCGATCACGTAGCGCGGGTCGTCGGCGGGGGCGATCCCGGCGAAGGTGATGTTGTAGCTCGACTTGGAGTAGCAGTTGCACGACGGGTCCACCTGCTGGGCGGTACCGGTCTTACCGGAGGTCTGGTAGCCGGCGATGGCGCCCTTGGCGCCGGTGCCGTTCTGGACGCCCATCGGATCGTCCTGCATCACCGCGCGGAACATGTTGCGGACCGTCTTCGCGGTCTCCGGGCTCACCACCCGCACCGGCTCGGGCTTGCTGAACCCGGCCCCGCGCTCCCCGTCGGCCGGGACCAGGATGCGTGGCGGCACGCGCACGCCGTTGTTCGCGATCGCCTGGTACATCGAGGTCATCTGCAGGAGCGTCATCGACAGGCCCTGGCCGATCGGCAGGTTGGCGAACGAGCCGCCCGACCACTGGCTGAGGGCGGGCACGTCGCCGGCCGATTCGGCGGGCAGGCCCACACCGGTGCGCTGGCCGAGACCATAGGCGTCGAGCATGTCGGCGAAGCGCTTCTCCCCCACCCGCTGCGCCAGCATCAGGGTGCCGACGTTCGACGACTTCCCGAAGATCCCGGTGGTGGTGTACGGCGTCACCCCGTGCACCCACGCGTCGTTGACGGTGATCCCGGCCATCCGGATGGAGCCGGGCACCTGGTGCACCTCGTCCGGGGTGGTGAGGCCGTATTCGATGGCCGCCGAGGCCACCACCAGCTTGTTCACCGAGCCGGGCTCGAACGGCGAGGTGACCGACCGGTTGCCCAGGTCGGCGCCGCTCTGTTCGCTGAGCGGGCGCGAGGCGTTGAAGGTGTCGTCGTTGGCCATGGCCAGCACCTCGCCGGTACGCGCGTCGAGCACCACCGCGGAAGCGCTCTTGGCGCCGGAGTTCTTCTTCGCCGCGTTGACCTGCGCCTGCACGAACCACTGCACGTCGGAGTCGAGCGTGAGCCGGACCGTCTTGCCGTCGATGGCCGGATGGACGTTGCGCTTGCTGCCCGGGATCACCGCGCCGTCGGAACCGCGGTCGATGGTCTCGGTGCCGTTCATCCCGGCCAGGATCGGATCGAGCGACGACTCCAGCCCGATCAGGCCGTTGCCGTCGAAGTTGACGTCGCCGACCACGTTGGCGCCCAGCGAGCCGCCCGGGTAGACGCGGATCGACTGCGGGTCCGCCCCCACCTCGGGGAAGTCGGTGGTGATGCGGTTGGCGGTCTCCGGGCTGACCGAGCGGGCCAGGTAGACGAACTGATCGTTGGAGGTGAGCTTGGCCAGCAGGTCGTCGGACGAGATGGATCCGCCGAGGTCGGTGGAGACCCCGTCGGCGATCTGCCGCAGCCGGGTGTTCACGTCGGGCAGCTGCGGATTCTTCTTGTGCTCGGCGTCGATCGACTTGCGGACGGCCTGCGGCAGGAAGGTCAGTGCCCGGGCCTCGCCGGTGTACGCGAGCGGGCGGCCGTTGCGGTCGACGATCGCGCCGCGCTTGGCGTAGAGGGTGACGACGTCCTCGCGCTGCTGCGCCGCCTTCGCGGACAGTTCGGGCGCATCGATGACGTTGAGGTAGACCAGCCGGCCGCCGACCGCGAACGCGAGCACCAGCGCGAAGATGCCGAGCAGACGCTGACGCCCGATGAAGCGGCGGGTCGGCGCATCGGCGTCACGCCGGGTGTCCGGGGCCGGGGGGTGAGGGGAGCTCATGATCGTTCCATCCTCTCCCTGGTCAGCGTTGCGGTGGGTTATTGCGGCTCGGCGTGGCGCCGCGCGGCAGAACATTCGGGGCCGGGATCTGGCCCTGATCGTCGGTGGCCGACGATGTCGTGGCGGCCGGCGGCTGCGAACCGGTGGACGGGGTCGCGGCCGGGGCGGGGGTCGTGGTCGACGGCGAGGCCGAGGGTGCCGCCGACGGGGCCGGCTGCCCACCGAGGCCACCGGAGTCGTCGACCTTGCCCGGATCGATCTGCGACACCGGGTCCGGGGCGGGGTTCAGCGAACCGAGGCGCTTCCCCTCGGCAGGGGTGAGCTCGCCCTTCAGGCGCGCCTTGCCGTCCGGCCCGACCACCAGGTGGGCGGAGTCGGCGGCCGGCACCATGCCGAGCTTCTGCGCCTTGTCGGCCAGTTCGGGCGCCGAGTCCCCGGCGTCGACGGTGCGCTTGAGACCGTCGCGCTGGTCCTGCAGCGCCGAATTCTGGTTCCGGACGGTGGTGAGCGCGTAGGAGTCCTGCGCGGATCTGGTCGTCAGGAACAGCGTGAGTCCGAGCGCGCCGACCACCAGCAGGACGATCGGAATGATGAACGGGATGTCGGCCAGGCCGGACAGCACGCCGGAGGGCCCCCGCGCACCCGGCCCGGCCGCCGGCGCCTCCGCGCGGCGCGGACGGCGCACACGGGGCGACGCCGGGACGGTCTCGGCCGTACCGGCGCGCGCCCGCGGGGTCCGGGCGGCTGGACTCGCCGTCGCCCGGGACGTGGAGGTCCCGGGCGACGAGGTCCGGGGCGTGCGGCTCGCGGCGGTGCGCTCACGGCGGCGGCGAGCGGCCCCGGGACGCGTGGTCGATCGGTCGTCGAGAAGTGTCACCGCCGATTCCTCTCTTCGGGTGCGGGGGCGATTCGTTCGATGGCGCGCACCCGGACCGGGGCGCTTCGGGGGTTGTCCCGGCGCTGCTGCTCATCCGCCTGTTCGGCGCCCCGGGTGACCAGAGCGAACTGGGCCGATGTGCCGGGCAGGTCGACGGGGAGGCCGGCCGGGGTGGTGTTGCGCACCGCCTGGGCGAAGTCCCGCTTGACGATCCGGTCCTCCAGCGACTGGTAGCTCATCACGGCCAGCCGGCCACCGACCGCGAGCAGCGCGAGCGACGCCGGGACGACGGCCCGCAGCGAGTCCAGTTCGCGGTTGACCTCGATGCGCAGCGCTTGGAAGGTCCGCTTGGCCGGGTGCCCGCCGGTACGGCGGGTCGCGGCCGGAATCGTCGCGTACAGCAGTTCCACCAGCCGTCCGCTGGTCGTGAACGGCTCGATCTCGCGTTCCCGGAGGACCGCCGAGGCGATCTTCCCGGCGAACCGCTCCTCGCCGTATTCGCTGAGGACCCGCGCCAGGGCACCGTGGTCGTAGGTGTTGAGGATGTCGGCGGCGGTCAGCTCGTCGCCGGGGTTCATCCGCATGTCGAGCGGCGCGTCGATGGCGTAGGCGAAGCCGCGGTCGGCCTGGTCGAGCTGCATGGACGAGACGCCCAGGTCCAGCAGGATCCCGTCGACCTGCGCCAGACCCGCATCGCGGGCGACGTCGGCGATCTCGTCGTATCGGGCGTGATGGAACACGGCGCGATCACCGAACGGTGCGAGTCGTTCGCGGGCGATCTCGAGCGCGTTCTCGTCCCGGTCGATGCCGTGGACGGTGAGTCCGGGGAGCCGGGTGAGGAAGAGTTCGGTGTGTCCGCCGGCACCCAGGGTGCCGTCGATCAGGACCGCGCCGGTGCCGTCGTCGTGCACGCGGGTGAGCGCCGGGGTCAGCAGTTCGACCATGCGGTCGGCCATCACGGGGACGTGGCCGTGCTCGCCCGGGGACGGGGAGTCGGCCGGGGCGCCGGATACGATCATCGCCTCTCCCCTGTCTCGGTGGTGGTCAAGACGGTGGAGAAATGGAACGGCGGTGAGGCGGGGTCCCCGCCCGAGTCGCACCTGGCGTTGGGGAAGTACGTCAGGGTCGGCCGGGCCGAGGCCTCGCCTCACCGCAGCGGTCCATTTCTTCACTTGTCTTAGAGGATCGCGTCCAGCGCGGCGGAGCCGCCGGCCGCGAAGGCCTCCTCGTGTGCAGCCTGGTAGGCGTCCCATGCGGCCGCATCCCAGATCTCCAGGTGGTCGAACTGCCCGGTGACCACGCAGTCTTTCTGCAGGCCGGCCCATGCGCGAAGCCCCGCCGACAGGTTGACCCGGCCCTGGCCGTCGAGACTCTGCTCGTCGGCGTTGGCCATCATCAGCCGGACGTACGCGCGGGCTTCCGGATCGTTGCGCGACGCCTGGTTCGCCCGCTGGGCGATGGCGCCGAACTCCTCGGCCGGATACACCGCCAGGCTGTGATCGAGGGCTTTGGTGACCACGACCCCTCCTGACAAGGCGTTCCGGAACTTCGCGGGCAGTGTGAGCCGCCCTTTGTCGTCGAGCTTGGGCGAGTAGGTGCCGATGAAGCCAGCCACATCGCCACCTCCTGCCCGGGTATCGGTGAGGAGATTCCGGGTTCCCCCTCATCGACATCCACCACATTACCCCACTTTCCACCACTTTCCACCCCCTGCGCCCCACTCGCACACCACCGAGCATTGTTTACGCAGGTCATGGCGTCTTACATGAAGGAGATTCTCAGGAAAGGCCAGTGGCGTCCGGCGCGTCTCAACGGATGCCAACGAGGCTGAACAGCACAAAAGTGGCAGGTGGGACTCATCTAAGGAACTCAGTGGGGCGAAGTGGGTGATCGGGGTGGGGCGAAGTGGGTGGTCGTGGTGGAGCGCTCACGAACGCGTGCCACCGGTCCCGGCGGCACGACGAAAAAAGCGGGGCCGCGGTCTCCGTGGAGACTGCGGCCCCGCTTCTGCGGAACTCTTCTCAGGCGGTCAGTGACCGTCCTGGTGGAAGCGCCGGTTGAACCGGTCTTCCATGCGGGAACTCAGCGAACCCTTCGAGCCGTTCTTCGACGACTTGCCGGAACCGTCCGCGGACGCCGAACCGCCACGCGGACCGAGCACCAGGATCAGCCCGCCGCCGAACATCACGAAGAATCCGACCAGGCTCAGGATCGGGAAGTCGCCGATCCGGACGCGCACCATGATGCCGCCCACCAGCAGCACCAGACCGAGCAGCAGGAGGAGGACCGCCTGCCACTGGCGGCGCGCGGAAGGACGACCGACCCGCTGCTTACTGACGTTCGAGACGAACTTCGGGTCCTCGGCGTACAGCGCGCTCTCGATCTCATCGAGCATCCGCTGCTCATGCTCTGAAAGCGGCACCGCGCCCTCCCTTACTCCGTCGCGACGGGCACCGCGGAATTCGGCGACCGTTTCTCACTCCATGATAGGAGCAGAATCCTCCGGCGACCACTATTCCCTCTGGGACGATCCGCCACCCTCCCCCACCGCGGCCCACCGGATCAGGCGCCGATCCGGCGAGCCGGGCGTTCGGCGCCGGGCAGCGCCCCCTGCTCGTAGGCGAGCAGGCTGGCATCGGCCGCGTCGAGGAACTCGGCGGCGCGTCGTTCGACGCGGGCGCAGAGGGTGTCGTCCACCTGCCGGACCAGGCCCACCTCCACCTTCTCGCGCATGGCGGACAGGCCGCCGAAGTATTCGGCCAGTTCGGCGTACTGCGGCGCGGCCGCTTTGATCCGGCTCCACGCGTCGCGGGCGTTGCGGCGCCTGCGCACCGGGCCGGGCGGCTCGTAGACGGCCAGCACCGCGCCGGCCGCCCGGATGGCGGCCAGATAGAACTGCCGGAACCGCTCGGCGCCGTCGTCGGTGACGCGCGCGGCGTCCTCGAACAGCACCTCGGCCCGGTCGAGCAGGTCCCGGCTGCGCAGGACCACCCGCGGGTCGGCCGTCGCCGCCATGCGGCTCGTCGTCGACTTTCCGGTCATGTGAACCCCTCGCCTCCTTCTGTCGACAAGAACGTCTCACGTGCCTACGACAATCCCGGGCCGGCGGGCCTTCGCCGAGATGCGCGAGAGCCGGCGGCCCGGTGTCTTCCCCACCGGTCCGCCGACTCTCGGCTCATCGAAACTTTGTTCGATACCGGAAGACTAACCCCCACTAGGGGCCGTCGGCAAGTGCCGCTAATCTCACTGGCAACGCACCCGGATACGACGGCGAAAGGCAGGTGGGTCCGCCCATGGCGGTTCGGATCGTCTCCCTGGCCGCCGCCGATGCCGATCAGTGGATCGATCCGGCCGTGCACACCTATGTGACCGCCATGCGGTACGCGCGCGGCACCGAGCAGAGCCGCACCGGACTGTGGCGCGATCATCTGCATCGGCCGGGCTGGACGGCGGTGGCCGCGCTGGCCACGGCGTCGCCGATGGATCTGCTGCGGCCGACGTACGCCCGGCTGCGGGTCACCGCGCCGTGGACCGCCGACCGCGAGGTCCTGGTCGGTATCGCCTACGGCTACACCGGCGCCGCGGACCAGTGGTGGAACCGGCAACTGCGCTCGGGCCTGGCCCGCCACGGCTGCTCACCGGACCAGGTGGCGGCGATCGCGTCCGACTACTTCGAGCTCACCGAGCTGCACGTCCACCCGGTGGCGCAGGGCCGCGGCCTCGGCCAGGCACTGCTCACCCGGCTGCTGTCCGGGCGCCCCGAGTCCCGGGTCCTGCTGTCCACGCCGGAGGTACGGGGTGAGGAGAACCGGGCGTGGTCGCTGTACCGGCGGCTCGGATTTGACGACGTGCTGCGCGGTTTCACCTTCGCCGGCGACCCCCGGCAGTTCGCCTTCCTGGGCCGGTCGCTGCCGCTGCCGGACGCGCCCGGCGACGTCGCGGCGGGGGAGAACCCGCCCACTCTGGCACGATGACACCGTGTCCCGTCGCCAGCGTCTCCCGCGTCACCGTCACCCCGCCCTGGGCCTCGTGGTCCTGCTCGCGCTGGTCCCGCTGCTGAGCGGATGCCTGACGAAGTCGGAGAACGTCGGCGACCAGTACTCGGGATTCGTGGTGGTCGCGGCCGCCCCGGACGCCGGAGCCACCCCCACCTTCGACGTGCCCGCCTCGATGGCCGGATCGGTGTCGGTGACCAAGTTCCCGGCGGACGGCGACACGCAGACGTCACCGGAACCGGCGCAGACGGACGCGGTCACCGGGAAGGTCGGCTCCCGGATGACCTTCACCGATCTCACCGCGGGTCAGTTCTCCCAGCTCGGCGACATCATCTCCGGCGCGCTGGATTCCGGCGCGACCGTCGATCTGACGGCCACGCGCAGCGGCGACGTGGTCCGGATGCGCGGCGGGGCGGCTCTGGCCGGGCTGTCGCCGAAGACCTCGTATCTCTCGATCACCGTCGACTTCGGCGGCGAGGTCGTCGCCACCAACGGACATCTGGCCGGCGACAACTCCGTCACCTGGGTGCCCGAGCCGGGCCAGAACGCCCAGTTCAACGCCGATGCGAAGTACCCGGATCCGGCCACGGCGGCGCTGCCGAGCTGGACCTGGTTCATGGTGATCGCCTGCCTGGCGATCGTCGGCGCCGTCGCCGCCCTCGCCTACCGCTTCCGTGATCGCACGCCGCGGTACACCCCGCCGGCCGGACAGGGCGGCGGACCGAATCCACTGCGCGCCCTGACACGGCTGCGCCGGAAGAAGAACGACGACGCGGCCGCCGCCTCCGAGACGGAGGCCGAGGAGATCGAGGAGCCTGCCGCCCCCACCGGCCGGTAGGGCGCAGAGGCCGCGGCCCGGTTCAGGCCGGGGTCAGCGCGCCCCGGGTGTCGATCCCGATCCGCTCCAGCACCTCGCTGGTCGCGCGGGTGAAGTTCAGGCTGCAGAAATGCAGGCACGGCGCGCCCTCGGCCACCAGCCGCTGCGCCATCTCGGTGCACAGGTCGATACCGACTTCGCGGACCGCGGCCCGATCCTCCTCCGGACCGTCGCCGGCCGCCGCGGCCAGTCGCTCCGCCACGCGCTGCGGCAGCACACTGCCGGACAGCTCCACCATGCGGCGCACCGTGGCCAGCGAGGTGATCGGCATGATGCCGGGGATGATCGGCTTGGCGCCCTGCTCCGGATCGGCGGCCACCACGCGATCGCGCAGCCGCAGGTAATCGTCCACGTCGAAGAAGATCTGGGTCACCGAGTACTCGGCGCCCGAGCGCAGCTTGCGGATCAGGTTCCCGGTGTCGGCCGCCAGATTCGGCGCCCGATGGTGCCCCTCCGGGAACGACGCCACGCCGATGTGGAAGTCGCCGAGCGAGCCGATCAGCTCCACGAGCTCCGAGGCGTACGACACGCCCTCGGGATGCCGCACCCACTCGCCCAGCGGGTCGCCCGGCGGATCGCCGCGCAGCGCGAGCAGATTGGTGATGCCCTTGTCGGCGTACGCGCCGACCAGGCCGCGCAGCTCGTCGAGGCTGTGATTCACCGCGGTCAGATGCGCGACGGTGGTCAGCGTGGTCGACGTGGCCAGCTCCCCCGCGATGCGCACCGTGCGGTCCCGGGTGGAACCGCCGGCGCCGTAGGTCAGCGACACGAACGCCGGGTCCATTCGCTCGAACACCCGCACCGCGTGCCACAGCCGGGCCTCGTCGGCCTCGGTCCGCGGCGGGAAGAACTCGACGGAGAAGGGCACTGGGCCGTCGTGCGGCGCGGCGAGCCGCTCGACGACGGTCGAGGGCGCGAAGGCATCGGCGGAAACGTCACTCACCCGGCCGATCTTACCGACGGGTACCGCAGTGGACCGATTTCCAGCGCCGGTTTTACGCACCGGCCGGGGCCGTCTTGACCTGCCCGGACCGCTGAGGTATCAAGCGGGTCCCGCCGCGGCCGGACCGCGGGTGACGCCCCGGTAGGCTTACCCGCGTGTTGAGTCAGCAGCAGGTGCCCGGCGCCGTGGAGGAGGTCCTGCGGGACTTCTTCGCCACCTCCGCCGCCGCTCTCGACGAGATCTCGCCGGTGGTGGCCGATGCCGGGAGCGTTCTGGCCGACTTCGTCCTCGGCGGCGGCAAGCGGATCCGGCCGCTGTTCGTGCACGCGGGCTGGCACTGCGGCCTCACCGAATGTCCGCCGTCGGGCCGGCCCGCCCCGGATCGGCAGCGCGCGGAGAGCGAACCGCTGGTCGTGCGCACCGGCGCCGCGATCGAGCTGATCCAGGCGTGCGCCCTGGTGCACGACGACATCCTCGACCGCAGCGACACCCGGCGCGGACGTCCGACGGTGCATCGCCGCTTCGCGGAGCGGCACCGCGATCGGGCCTGGTCGGGAGACGACGATCACTACGGCGCCTCCGCGGCGATCCTCCTCGGCGACCTGGCGCTCGCCTGGGCCGACGATCTGGTGCACGGATACCGCCCGGTGCCCGGCGCCGTCGCCGGAGACCCCCTGCCGCCGCGCGCGGCCGGCCTGTGGTCGCTGATGCGCACCGAGGTGCTCGGCGGGCAGCTCCTCGACATCACCAATGAGGTCTCCGGCGACGAGAGCGTCGACGCCGCGTACCGGGTGATGGAGTACAAGACCGCCGCCTACACCATCGCCCGGCCGCTGGAGATCGGCGCGGCTCTGGGACGGTCGACCGGCGAGACGGCCGCCGCGTTGCGCCGGATCGGCACCGGGCTGGGTCTGGCCTTTCAGCTGCGCGACGACGTCCTCGGCGCCTTCGGCGATCCCGCCCAGACCGGCAAGCCCTCCGGCGACGATCTGGTCGCCGGCAAACGCACGGTGCTGGTGGCCCTCACCCTCGCCGGGGCGCCCGCGGCCGACGCCGACGTGCTGCGCGGCCTGCTCGGCCGCCGGATCGACGCCGCCGAGCTGGCCACCGCCCGGACGATCCTCATCGACTCCGGTGCGCTCGCCGCCGTCGAGCAGCAGATCGACGACCACCTCACCGCGGCGCTGGCCGAGATCGACGCCCTCCCGGTCGGTGCGGCCGCGCGCGACGATCTCACGGCCCTCGCGCACCGCATCGCCCACCGGCAGACCTGAGACGCAGCCATGACCGCCACCAGACACGTCGTCATCATCGGCGCCGGCCTCTCCGGGCTGGCCGCCGCCGCCCGCCTGCGGGGCCGCGGCCACGAGGTGACCGTCCTCGAATCCGCTGCCGTCCCGGGCGGGCTGGTCCGCACCGAGGAGATCGACGGACACCGCTTCGACACCGGCGCCACCCTGCTCACCATGCCGGGCCTGATCGTCGACGCCCTCGCCGAGCTCGGCGTCGACCGCGCCGAGGCGCTGGCGAGGCTGTCCCTGACGCCCGTCGATCCGGGCTACGTGATGAACTACGCGGACGGGTCCGTCCTCGCGCTGCCGCACGACGTCGCCGCGATCCCCGCCGCCGTCGCCCGCGCTTTCGGCCCGGACACCGCACGCGGCACCGCCGACCTGCTCGAATGGCTGCGCGCGGTGTACGACGCCGAGTACGGGGTCTTCATCGACCGCAACTTCGGCGGTATCGGCGACCTGACCGGACCCGAAACACGCAGGGCCGCAGCACAACTGGTGAAACTGCGCGCCCTCGGCGGGCTCACCGGCGCCGTCGCGCGCTTCGCCCCCGACGAGCGCGTCCAGCGGGCGTTCACCTTCCAGTCGCTGTACGCCGGGGTACCTCCGCACCGGGCGCGCGCCATCTACGCGATCATCGCCGACATGGACATCGGCCGCGGCCTCTGGGCACCGGCCGGCGGCATGGGCCGGATCGGCGAGGTGCTCGCCGGAGCGCTGATCGACGCCGGCGTCACCATCGCGTACGACTCCCCGGTCCGAGCGGTGCTGCGGGACGGGCACACGGTCCGCGGCGCGGCGACCGACGACGGCGTGATCGCCGCCGACGCGGTGATCGCGACGCTGGAGCGCGACCAGGTCGCCGATCTGCTCGGCGCGACCCCGCGGCGCAGGCTCCGCTACTCGCCCAGCGCCGTCGTCGCCCACGGTCTGCTGCCGGCCGGAACCGCGCGGGAGTGGTCGTCGGGGCACCACACGCTCGACTTCGGTGCGGCGTGGACGCAGACCTTCGCCGAGATCACCGGCCGTGGAGGCAAGCCGATGACCGACGGGTCGTTCCTGATCACCCGGCCGGCGGTCAGCGACCCGGACACCTTCGTCACCGGCGGGCTGGAGTCGGTCTCGGTCCTGGCCCCCACCCCGAACCTGGACAGCGCACCGCTGGCGTGGGACGCGGTCGCCGGCCCCTATGTGACCGAGGTGCTGGGCACCCTCGCCGGCCGCGGCTATCGCGGGATCGACGAGCTGAAGGTGCTGCGCGTCGACCATCCGGGTACCTGGCGGCGTGCCGGACTGCCCGCGGGCACGCCGTTCTCGGCGGCCCACACGGTTATGCAGACCGGTCCGCTGCGCACCCGCAACACGTGGCCCGGCCTGCGTAATCTGTTCCTGGCCGGCAGCGCCACGGTGCCCGGTGTCGGCATCCCGCCGGTCCTGATCTCCGGTGGCCTCGCGGCCGATCGCGCCGACGCGCTCCTCACGGGAGCGGCACGATGAGCGCGCGGCTGCGAGGACTGCTCAGCCACCCCGACGCACTGCTCGGGTTCGTGGGCGCGGTCCTGTTCGCCGTCGGCACCTACGGAGTGGCCGACATCCCGCGCAACGACACGACCCTGCAGAACCTCGGGCTGGCCCCGATCACCTACGGCAGCGGCAAGGCGCTCGCCTGGATCGCGTTCTGGACCGGCGTCACGCTGATGGTGATCGCCTGGATCCGGATCGGCCGCGCGGTGCTCGCCGGCACCAGCGATCTGGACGTGCGCGGCACCCGCTGGACCGTGTGCGCCTGGGCGCTGCCGATGCTGTTCGCCGTGCCGGTGTTCAGCCGCGACGTCTACGCGTATCTCGGTCAGGCGTGGGTGCTGGCGCAGGGCTACAACCCCTATCTCGACGGCCCCGCACACGCGCCCGGCCCGATCGTCGACTCGATGGCGCAGATCTGGGCGCCCACCACGTCCCCGTACACCCCGCTGTTCATGCTGATCGCACGCGGTGTGGTCGCGGTGACCGGGCAGAACGTGATCGCCGGGGTCTTCGTGATGCGCCTGGTGCTGCTGATCGGGCTCGCCCTCTCGCTGTGGGCGCTGCCCGCGCTCGCCGAGCGGTTCGGCGCCTCCCGGCGGCTCGCGCTGTGGCTGGTGCTGCTCAACCCGATGCTGCTGGCGCATCTGGTCGCCGGGCCGCACCTGGAACTGCTGATGATGGGCTTCCTCGCGGCGGGCGTCGCCGTGGTGGTCGGCGCCGGGAGCACGTCGACGGAGCCCGGCATGAACTCCGCGAGCGGGCCGGACGACATCCGCGGGCGCCCGGTGTACGGCCTGCTTCTGCTCGGCGTCGCCGCGTCGATCAAGATCACCGCGGCCGTCGCGATCCCCTTCGTGGTGTGGATGTGGCTCGATCAGCTGCGGAGACAGCGCGCCGCCCGCGGCGACCCGAGCATGCCGGTCGAGCGGAGTCGAGACCAGGTCCGTCGCGTCGTCGGCGTCTTCGCGGCCACCGCCCTGATCCCGGCCGCGGTCTTCGGCGTGTTCACCCTGATCCTGGGGCTCGGCCTCGGGTGGCTGAACGGTCTGTCGTGGGCGTCGCGCATCATCAATCCGTTCACCATCCCCACGCTGGCCGGGCACCTCGTCACCTATGTGGCCGCGCCGTTCCACGTCTGGAACCTGCAGCAGGTGCTGCCGGTGACGCGGGCCATCGGCGAAGTGGTGCTGGCGGTGCTCCTGGTCTGGTTCTGGTGGCGTTCGCGCACCGATACGCGGGCGGCCGTCGCCGGGGCCGCGTGGGCGATGCTGGCGGTGCTGCTGCTGGAGCCGTCGACCCTGCCCTGGTACTACGTGTGGACGCTGGTGCTGGCCGTCGCGTTCGACCTGCCACTGTGGGTCCGGCAGGTGGTGGTCGGGGTGAGCGTGTTCTTCCTCATCACCTTCCAGCCCGACGATTCGATCACCTTCTACAAGCCGATTCCCTCGTTGGTCGCGCTGCTGCTCGCGGTGCTCGCCGCGGTCTCGCTCGACCGCCGGGATCCGCTGCGCCTGCGCAGGCTGCGGGACTGGGCCTTCGCGATCCCGCCGAAGCATGACTGAGCGCGGCTACCGCATCGGCCGGGCGATGACCGCGCGCGCCGGGCGCACCTACTACCTGGCCGCGGGATTGCTGCCGGCCGACCGGCGGCGCGGCGTCTACGCGCTGTACGGCTTCGCGCGGATGGCCGACGACATCGTCGATCGGTCGCCGCAGGCCCCGGCCGCGCAGGTCGCCGCGCTCGACGCGCTGGCGGCCGGACTCACCGCGGCCCTGGACGGCGAAGCTCTCCCCGATCCGTCGCTGACCGCCGACCAGTGGGCGCTGCTGCGTTCACTGGCCGCTACGGTCGAGCGGTTCGGCATCGACCCGGCGACGTTCGGGGCGTTCCTGCGCTCGATGCGGATGGACGTCCCGGGCACCGCCGAGTTCCGCAGCCGCTATCGGTCGTTCGCCGAACTGCACGACTACACGTACGGCTCGGCGGCGGTGATCGGCCTGCAGATGCTGCCCATCCTGGGGGTGCCGCCGGGCGGCAGCGGCGGCGTGTCGTACGACGACGTCGCCGGCGGCGCGGCGCTCCTCGGCGAGGCGTTCCAGCTGACCAATTTCCTGCGCGACGTCGCCGAGGACCTCGACCGCGACCGGATCTACCTGCCCGCCGACCATCTCGCGGCGTTCGGCGTCGACGAGGAGGTGCTGCGCGCGGACGTCCACCGCGGACGGCCGGGTCCGGCCCTGCGCGCGGCGCTGCGCCACCTGATCGCGATCAACCGCGACCAGTACCGGCGCACCGCCCCGGCGATCGCGGCGCTCCCGGGCCGCACCCGTCCGGCGATCGCCGCCGCGGCGCGCAGCTACGCCGACATCCTCACCGAGATCGAGCGCAGCGACTACGACGTGCTCTCCCGCCGCGCGGTGGTGCCGAAACGGCGGCGCGTCGTGCACGCCGCCCGCGCTCTCCTGCCCGCCGGCTGAGCCCGCCCGCCGGCTGAGTCTGTCCAGACCCGCCGGCTGAGCTCGTCGAAGCCTAGAAGGCCTGCGCCTGAGCGCGGCGGATCACCTCGCGCGCGGAATGCGTGTGCAGTGCCTGCGCCGGGTGCATCCCGAGGTCGTCGTACACGGTGAAGAACCACTCCATCGCCTCGTCCCGGGTGTAGCCGCCGTCGAGCAGCACCGACACCAGACCCTCGAAGTGCTTGGCCAGATGACCTTCCTCGCCGAAGAAGAGCGCCGGGATCACCGGCTGCCCGTTCCGCGAGGCGGCGAGCAGGTTGTGATCGCGGATCAGGGTGCGCACCCGGTTCGGGGAGACATGCAGGTGATCGGCCGCCTGGTCGAGGTCGAAGACCTCGGCGTCGTCCGGAAGAATGCCGATGGCCAGCGGAAGGGAACTCACGGGAGGTGACGATACCCGACAGGGCCGACACCCGAACGGCTCCGGCGCTCACGGATCCGGCCCACCCCGCACGGTAGATTCACTCCCGTGAGTTCCCCCGAGGATCCGCTGCTGGGTCGCGTCCTGGAGCGGCGCTACCGGATCGACGCGCCGATCGCGCGCGGCGGCATGTCGGCGGTGTACGTCGGCACCGATCTGCGGCTCGGGCGGCGCGTCGCGGTCAAGGTGATGGACGCACGGTATGTCGGCGACCCGCAGTTCCTGCGGCGCTTCGAGTTCGAGGCCCGCGCGGTCGCCGGGCTGAGCCATCCGGGGCTGGTCGCCGTGTACGACCAGAGCATCGACGGCGACATCGCCTTCCTGGTGATGGAACTGGTCCGCGGCGGCAGCCTGCGGGAACTGCTGCGCGAGCGCGGCCCGATGCCCCCGCACGCGGTCGCCGCCGTCGGTATCCCGGTCCTCGGTGGGCTGGGCACCGCGCACCGCGCGGGGCTGGTGCACCGGGACGTGAAGCCGGAGAACGTGCTGATCTCCGACACCGGCGACATCAAGGTCGCCGACTTCGGTCTGGTCCGCGCCGTCTCCGAGGCCGGTGTCACGTCGGCGAGCGTCATCCTCGGCACCGCCGCGTACCTGTCCCCCGAGCAGGTGAGTTCCACCGACATCGACGCCCGCAGCGACGTGTACTCCACGGGCGTGCTCTTCTACGAGTTGCTGACCGGCCGCCAGCCGTTCCACGGCGCCACTCCCCTCGCACTCGCCTACCAGCGCCTGTCGTACGACGTCCCGGCACCCAGCGAGATCATCGCCGGGGTGCCGCCGCAGATCGACGACATCGTGCTGCGCGCCACCGAGCGCGACCCGGCCCACCGCTTCCCCGACGCCTTCGCCATGCAGCACGCTCTGCTCGACGCCGTCGACGACCTCGTCCTTCCGCCGTTCACGGTGCCCGCCCCGCGGCAGGCGTCGGCCCGCGTCACCTCCGCGATCGCCCGCCCGGTCGCCCCCGCGCGCCGCGCCCCCACCGTCGGCCGCGGCCCCTCGCCGGACGGATACGGCCAGGCGGACGACGACTACCCCGGCGACGGTCCCGTGGACGACGACTACGACCCCCGGCCGGACTACGAGGGCCGGCCGGACTACGAGGGCCGGGACCCCGGGCCGGGCGCCTACGGCCCCGGGCCGGGCGAGGTCCCGGCTCCGCCCGACCGGCATCTCGGTGGAGACCGATACGACGCCGACTACGACGACCCCTACGACGACTACCCCGACGTCGCCCAGCGCCCCGTGCACACCGGCAGCACCCTGGTCGTGATCGCCTGGTTCGTCGTCGTTCTGCTGATCGCCGCTCTTCTCGGCGGCGGCGGCTGGGCTCTCGGTATCGCCCTGACGACCTAGGGCCGCACCCCGCCGCAGGCTTCCGGCCTGCGGTTTTCTTTCACTTTTCGGCCTGTTCGGGCGAATTGTCGTACCCCGGTGACAGAGTCTGCTCCGCACCGCAGCTCCGGCGAATCACGCCGGGTCAGCTGCCCCGCCCCTGAAAGGAAATCACCATGAGCAAGCTCCGCAACACCGCCATCGCCGTCATGGCCTGCCTGGCCCTGGGCGCGACCATCGCGTCCGGCAGCGAGGACAAGGCGACCAAGGTCGACGGCAACGGGTCGACCCAGCAGGGCGACACGTTCAAGGTCGGCGACACCGTCAAGCTCGGCGACTGGAAGGTCAAGGTCAACAAGGTGACCGATCCGTACGTGCCGAGCAACGAGTTCGTGACGCCGAGCCCCGGCAATCGCTACGTGCTCGTCGACACCGAGGTCACCAACGACAGCAAGAAGTCGCAGACCGTCTCGTCGATGATGTGCTTCGACCTGCGGGACGACTCGAACCGCAAGCACGACATCACCATCACCGGCGACGAGACCTCGTCGCTCGACGGTGAGGTGGCACCGGGCGGCACGCTGCGCGGCGACCTGGCGTTCGAGGTTCCGGATTCGGCGAAGAACCTGCAGCTGCAGTTCAAGTGCGACCTGTTCGGTTCCGGCTCGGCCGTGATCGACCTATCGTGACGGCGACCACTCCGGCTCCCGCCGCGACGCACCCGCGTCGCGCCGGTCCGGGCGACCTGCTCCTGCACCCGTGGGTGGCCCTGTCGGTGCTGGTCCTGCTGCTGAACGATCATGTGCTCAAGTGGATCTTCGGCAACACGGTGACCGGGAAGCTGTCGGATGTCGCCGGCGTCTTTCTGCTGCCGCTCCTGATACTGACGGTCGCCGAACTCGCGGCGCGGGTATGCGGAGTGCGCTGGATCGCCGGTCGCCGGGCCGTGATCACGACGATCGCCGTCGTGGGTGTCGGCTTCGCGGCGGTGAAGACCGTGCCCCCGGTCGGCGACGCCTACGAGTACATGGTCGGCCTGCTCCGCGCGGTGGCGACCTTCTCCGGCGGCCCGGTCACCCCGATCATCGTCTACCGCGACGCCACCGATCTCCTCGTCCTCCCAGTGCTGATCGGCACCTATCTCGTCGTCACCCGGTGCCGCCGCATCGTCCCGCATGACTCCTGAGCGGAGTCGAAGGGCTTCGCCGCGCCAGCTCAGGACCCGGCGCGTGTCGAAGCTACCCCAGAATCGAACATCAGCTCAATGAGTGAGCACCATACCGCCCCAAACGGTGCCCGCAACTCGCCTGAACCACACGTGAACTCTCCACGAAAGATTGTCATAACCAGGCGATACCCTTGACTCAGAACACGAAACCGACACTGGCACACACCGAAATGTGTGAGTAGTATGAATCATATAGTCATCGAACACAGATGGTTCGGGGCAAGGGGGTGAGACCGGTGACCGATGTATTCGCCGCCCGCTGGACGGCTATGGATTTCACTCCGGCCGGGATGGTCGCCCCCGACGCCGCTGATGATGAGAAGACGCAGTGTCGCGAGTGGATCGTGTATGCCGAGGCGGCGTGGCGGGGTCAGGCGTTCCTGTATTGGCAGCAGATCCATGCGATCGGGCAGTTCCTCGACATCACCCTCGCCGCACTCGATGACCGGGTGTGCGGCGGGGAAGAGCAGAAGGACTTGTTCGATCCGTACACGCAGGCCGTGGAGGTGTTCGCGATCGTGTTCGCCGGGAACCGGC
>NZ_JBPSDN010000079.1:0-1873 GCF_052036135.1 Gordonia marina | reverse complement strand
GCGATCTAGCTCGGCCAGGACGGCGTCGTAGCCGGTTGAGCGGCCCCTACGATCACCTGGTCACCATCAGCCGTCAAGATCAGCTGTCAGCGGTAAGAACTGTCCTGAGGGAGGTGTCGGTTCCGGTGGAAAATGAGCCCGCCGAAGCGACACGGGGGCAACCGGCGCACGACGACACCGCCCGCCCGCCCGGTCTGTTCTGACATGTGCACAATTCGATGATTTCATCACCGTCCGACGCTCCGCGTGCCCAGGCCGTCATGCCGTCTTTGCGTCTTGCTGGTTAGCCGTCTTGCCAGCAACCGCTCCCTATCGCGCGGCCCTGGTCGGGGCGGTTTCGGTCATCGCACGACCGGGGCATTTCCGATATCCGATACCTGCGGTACCGTGTACGTATAAAAGCCGTAGAAAATATCAACCTCAGAGGAGGCTTCTTATGGCTAGAACCGGCATCATCAATCGTTGGCGTAGCAATATGGATGTGCTCGACGACACCGTGTACACCGACATGCTCAACACACTGTCTGAGGGGTCAGTGCGACGGCATTTTAACCCCTATATCGATATCGATTGGGATGCACCCGAGTTCGCGGTGACACCCAATGACGAGCGCTGGATCCTTCCGGGGACCGATCCGCTCGGACGTCACCCGTGGTATCAAGCGCAATCGGTCGAGCGCCAGATCGAGATCGGTATGTGGCGTCAGGCCAACGTTGCCAAGGTCGGCCTGCACTTCGAGTTGGTCCTGATCCGCGGCCTGATGGACTACGCGTTCTGGACGCCCAACGGGTCGCCCGAGTACCGCTACTGCCTGCATGAGGCCGCCGAAGAGTGTAACCACACCATGATGTTCCAGGAGATGGTGAACCGCATCGGGGTCGACGTGCCCGGGATGCCTCGGTTGCTGAGGTGGTCCCAACCGGTGGTCCCGTTGATGGCGGGTCCGTTGCCGATACCGTTCTGGTTCGGCATTCTCGCCGGTGAAGAGCCCATCGATCATACGCAGAAGAATGTTCTGCGTGAGGGTAAACAGCTGCACCCGATCATGGAGCGGGTGATGGCGATCCATGTGGCTGAAGAGGCGCGGCACATCTCGTTCGCGCATGAGTACCTGCGTAAGCGGGTGCCGCATTTGTCGCGGGGGAAGCGGTTCTTGTTGTCGATGTTTGTGCCGGTGATGATGCGCGTGCTGTGTTCGGCGATCATGGTTCCGCCGCGGGAGTTCTGGAAGGAATTCGATATTCCGCGCTCGGTGCGCAAGGAGGTCTTCTTCAATTCGCCGGAGTCGCGGCAAATGCTACGTGACATGTTCGGTGACGTCCGGATGCTGTGCCACGACACGGGACTGATCAATCCGCTCGCCAAGATCGTTTGGCGGATCTGCAAGATCGATGGCAAGCCGAGTCGCTACCGTAGCGAGCCGCAGCGCCAGCACGTGTCCGCCGTAGCGTAGGAGCGGCGTCATGCCCCATGTGATCACCCAGTCGTGCTGTAGCGACGCCTCCTGTGTGTACGCCTGCCCGGTCAACTGTATTCATCCGTCGCCGGACGAACCCGGTTTCGCCACCGCTGAGATGTTGTACATCGATCCGGTCTCGTGTGTCGACTGCGGCGCATGTGTCTCTGCCTGCCCGGTCGGGGCGATAGCGCCGGAGGTAAAGCTGCGGCCTGAACAGTTGCCGTTTGTCTCCCTCAACGCGGCGTTCTACCCGGATCGGCCCGCAGGCGAGAGGGTCCCGCCGACGTCTAACCTCGATCTTTCATCCGGTGCCTATCCCTGCCTGAGCGGTTCGGATTGATTGCGGCAGGGCTGATTTTGCGGTTCGGGTACGACAGGCTGGCCGGTTGCCGCCGGATCACGGCCGGGTTTCAC
>NZ_JBPSDN010000078.1:0-2049 GCF_052036135.1 Gordonia marina | reverse complement strand
TGACCCTGACCACCGACACAAACACCGACTCGACGACGGAGGTGACCACCGATGACCTGATGCAAATACCAGCCTGACCACCACCGAAGGATCAACAACGAGTTACACCACTACTTGGGGCTTGACCGCGACCGTCGCCGTCGACGACTTCGACGTCGTCGTGGGCGGCGGGGTGTACCGCTTCATCTCCGCGCGCGCGGCCCGGATGTCCGCGGGCTCGGCCGTGGTCGGGGTGTCGTCCTCGGTGGTGGTCGGCGTGCCCGAGGCCGACGCGGCGGCCTCGGTGACCGGGGCGTGCGGACCGGAGTCGTGGTTCGACATCGTCGCCACTGCGACACCGGCACCGACGGCCGCGACCAGCGCCACCGCCGCGACGGTCACGATGACACGATTACGGCGCACGGACCTCCGGCGCGCGGGTGCCGCCGGCTCGCCGTCCTCGTCGGGAGCGGCTCCCCAGGCCAGGGCGGTCGGCGCGCCGGAATCGACCGCCTCAAACACGGCGGTGGACTCCTCGTCGCCGGCGAAGGTCTCCGGGAACTCGTCCTCGGGGAGCAGCATGGCGTAGCCGCGCTCGGTGAGCGCTTCCCAGAGGCCGGGCCACTCGTCGGTACCGGGGCCGAGGAACACCGCGGCCACCGGGTCGTCGCCGGCCAGTTCGACGATCATCCCGTGGGCGCGGTTGACCTCCGGGACGGTCGCCCACATGACGGTGTCGAGGTCGACGGTCACCAGCCGCAGCCGGTCGGTCCCCATGAGCAGCGCACTGTCGCGCGCGACGAGCATGGGCCGCGCGCGGCGGCAGATGTCGCGGAGCTCGGCGAAGACCGCGGGGTCGGTCGACTCCGGGACGCGCTCGGCGTCGCGCAGATACGACGCGATCCGCACGTCGAGAACGGCCGGGGTGATCCGCGATTCGACGATCGCCCGCTCGACCGTCAGGTCACGGGCGAGTCGTGCCGCCCAGATGCCGCCGGGACCGAAGTCGAGCGCCAGCACCGCCCCGGAGGCGTCGTCCGGGATCGAGAAGTCACCGATCCAGTCGGGACGGGGCGCTGTCGGTTCGGTCATCGCTGCTCACTGCTGAAAGTTCAGATACGCCTTGGACGGCGTCGGGCCACGCTGGCCCTGGTACTTGGAGCCGACGCTCGCCGAGCCGTACGGGTTCTCGGCCGGCGACGACAGCCGGATCAGGCAGAGCTGACCGATCTTCATGCCCGGCCACAGGGTGATCGGCAGATTCGCGACGTTCGACAGTTCCAGCGTGATGTGCCCGGAGAATCCGGGGTCAATGAAACCCGCGGTGGAATGCGTGAGCAGGCCGAGGCGGCCCAGCGACGACTTGCCTTCCAGCCGGCCGGCCAGGTCGTCGGGCAGCGTGCACACCTCGAGCGTGGAGCCGAGCACGAACTCACCCGGGTGCAGCACGAACGGCTCGCCGGCGGCCGGCTCCACCAGCGAGGTCAGCTCGTCCTGCCGCTGCGCCGGATCGATGTGCGTGTACCGGGTGTTGTTGAAGACCCGGAAGAGCCCGTCGAGCCGCACGTCGACCGACGACGGCTGCACCATCGCGGGGTCGTGGGGATCGATCCCCAGACGCCCGGACTCGATTTCGGCGCGGATGTCGCGATCGGAGAGCAGCACGCTGTCGAGGTTATCGGATCGAGCCCCCTCCCGGCGCGCCGACCAGCGGTTCTGCGGGCCCACACACGGCCCCGCGCGGCCCTCTCCGGGGGTTTGCTACTGTGTGTTGCGCAGGGCACAGAGCCCGGCAGTGCCGATGTAGTTTAGTGGTAGAACATCAGCTTCCCAAGCTGAGAGTGCGGGTTCGATTCCCGTCATCGGCTCCATCAAACCCTGATAGCGGGGTTTTCGTGTCTGTTCAGTCGGACTGCTGGGACCCCCGTGCTACCCAACGGGAGGGCGGTGTCAACTCGTGGAAGCAACGTTGTCCTTCAGTAGGCGTTCGAAGACTTCCCGTGGAGTGTAGAAGCCCAGGCACTGCCGTGGCCGCTCGTTGAGCTCGCGGGCGATCGCTTCGAGGTACAG
>NZ_JBPSDN010000077.1:0-2106 GCF_052036135.1 Gordonia marina | reverse complement strand
CAACAATGACAGGCTCCACTCCAGCATCGGCACGGTCCCGCCCGCCGAGTTCGAGTCCGCCTACTACGCCGCCCTCAACCGAGAGCTGCACCCCGTATAGGAGCGGCAGAAAACCTGGGGTGATTCACCCAACTCGATGCGCTGACCACGCAACTTCACCTGAAAGTCCACACGACCCAAATACTCGATATCCCCACCCGACAAACGCTTCACCAAATCACCAGTGCGATACAACCGGGCCCCCGGCACCGCAGAACACGGATCAGCAACAAAACGCTCCGCCGTCAACCCCGACTGACCGGCATAACCCCGCGCCACCTGCACCCCACCCAAATACAACTCACCCGGCACCCCATCGGGCACCAAACGCAAACGCTCATCAAGCACCAACATCGACGTATTCGCCACCGGCTTGCCGATCGTCACCAACTCCGGCGCACCCGACACATCAGCCCAACCCACCTCGACCGCAGCCTCAGTCGGACCGAACAGATTATGAATCCCCGCCCGCGGCCACACCGCATGCGCCGCAGCCACCGTCGCCGGAGCAAGAGCCTCACCCGAAGCGAACACCCACCGCAACGACGTCAACCCCACCAGCCGATCACGATCGACCACATCCAAAAACACCGACAACATCGACGGCACGAAATGCACACTCGTCGCCTCAGTCTCAGCAACCAGATCCGCGATATACCCCGGATCCCGATGCCCACCCGGCCGAGCAACCACCACCGTCGCACCCGACATCACCGGCCCATACAACTCCGGCACCGACACATCAAACGTGTACGGCGTCTTCAACACCACCCGATCACCAACAGACCACGGGAATGCATCCAAACCCCACCACAAACGGTTCAACACCGCCGACTGCGACACCGTCACACCCTTCGGCACACCCGTCGACCCCGACGTAAACAACGTGTACAACGCCGACTCCGGACGCACCGGCGCCAACCGATCCACATCGGTCACCGGAGCAACCGACAGATCAACCTCACCCGACGCATCGACCTCGAGCACCAGAACACCAGACACACCGGCAACAGGCTCCGGCACCACACCAGCAGCCACCAGAACCATCCGCGCACCAGCGGTCTCCAACATCACCCGCGCACGATCAACCGGTGCCTCAACATCGATCGGCACGTATTGGCCACCAGCAGCAGTGATCGCGTGAATCGCCACCACCAACTCCACACTGCGATCGATGCACACACCCACCGCCACATCCGGACCCACACCCGCAGCAATCAACTCCCGCGCCAACACGCCGACCCGCGCACCGAACTCACGGTACGAAACCTCACGACCCTCAAACACCACAGCCGCAACACCAGGGACAGCAGCCACCCGCGCCGCAACCACATCCGCCACCGAACCCGCCGGAACCTCAACCACCGGACCCGACGAAACAGCCAACGCCGCAGCCTTCTCCACCGGCGCCAAAACGGCCACATCACCAACAGCCATCCCCGGATCAGCCGTCAACTCACCCAACACCGCGACGAACCGATCACCCAACCACACGGCCGTCGACTCATCGAACAAATCCGTGGCATACACGATCGACCCCGACCAGTCCTGACCCGATCTCGCCGACGACACATTGAACGTCAGATCCACCTGCGCAGGCACCACCGGCGCCGGCAACGGCTGCGCCGTGATACCGGCGATCTCCAGTTCAGCCTGCGCCACCGACGCCGCCGCATCAAACGACAACATCACCTGCGCCAACGGCGCAAACGCCTCACTACGCACCGGATCCAGAGCCTCGACCACCGACTCGAACGGCACATCCGCATGAGCCAACGCCGCAAGATCAAAAGCCCGCACCTCAGCGAGCACATCACTAAAAGACTCCGACGAATCAACCCGGGCACGCAGCACCAACGTGTTGACGAACATACCCACCAACGCATCCAGCTCAGCCTGACCACGACCAGCAGTCGGCGTCGCCACCGCAATATCCTGCGTGAATCACCCCAGGTTTGATGCCGCTCCTTTCTGAGTCCCATCAGGAAGGATGACAATCATGCCCAAGAAGATCGATCCCGCCGTCCAGGCCCGTGCTGAGCGCCTGTGGCGCGAGCACGGCGCCGA
>NZ_JBPSDN010000076.1:0-2180 GCF_052036135.1 Gordonia marina | reverse complement strand
CCGACCGCGATCTCCGTCCGGTCCGCCACCGTCAACATCATCCGTCCCAGCCCCACCCAGGGTCTCCTACCGCGCTACCCGCAACCCCTCGTGGCCTGCAGTGTTGCTACGACGGTATGACACCGCCCCCTCCTTGGTTCGGGATGACTTGTTGTGCCCGGCTCGACGCGCACCGCGCCGCTTGGCAGATTTGCGCCCGTTGTAAGTGCTCGTCGGTGGAGTGACGACTCCGGATGGTCCAGACAGGGCGGGAGCAACAGTGCCGAACTATCCCCACAGTTCCGGTCAGACGGCGGTCGTTCAAGCAGTTGCGCAGTTGCGCAAGGGATTTCCCAGCGAGGTCGACGCAGGCTACCTGCAGTGGTTCAAGATCGCCCCGGCCTACGAATCCTATGTCATCTCCATCCTGAGATCCCTCGGGCTGATCGACGAGGACGGCAACCGCGTCGAGAGCAAGACCGACTATCGGTGCGGCGCAGATGACCTACCTTGTCGAAGCCGTCGAGGACTTTGTGGTCGGCGAGATCGTCGCCGAGGCTGAGGAGCCGCACCCCTTCGAGTCGCGGAACATTCACCCGGACCTGCCCAAGAAGGTGCGCACTCTATTTGACAACGGGCACTGGGAGGAGTCTGTTTTCCAGGCTGTCAAGTTCATAGAGGCTGAGGTTAAGCGCATCCGCCGCGAACAAGGGAGAGGCTACAAACTCATGATGAACGTCTTCAACGAGGACAACCCCAAAGTGCGACTGAACGCTCTCACGACCGAATCTGAGATTGACGAGCAGAAGGGTTTCAAGTTCATTTTCGCGGGAGCGGCCACGGGCATCCGTAATCCGCGCGGCCATGAGGTTGACGTCGGCTACACACCAGACGAGGCCCTGGACCACCTCGCTCTTGCCTCCATCCTGCTGAGGCGACTCGATGCCTGCAGCTTGCGATGAGCGCGCAGTACGTCGGCTACGCTGTCCGCAATCAGCACTTTCGATACGGCGTGCCCGCTAGACGTTCTTCGTTGCCGGAACTTGGTGGAATTTAGATGTTCTGCGCCGCGAGGCGCCCAACCGGGTGACTCGGATGTGGGTGACGGCTGCGAAGATGGTGTCATGACGACGGAAGAAGGACCCACTCCCGCGCTCTCGTCGAAGGAGTTCAGCCTGTGGGAACTTGACTGGACGACGGATCAGATTCGCATCGTGATGCAGTCTGGTGAAGAACACTTTGCCCACATGGGTGCCGACGTGAGCCGCCCTAGCAACGAAATCACGCGGACGATGTTCGACTGGGACCGGTGGTGGCTCGTCACTCATACAGCGAAGGGCCATCTCGTCATCTCTGAGGTGTGGAGCCCTGTCGGGGACCCGGCGAAGGGGCGGCCGTCGGTGTACCTCGATCAGTGCCACTGGAGCACAGTCGCGAAGGCCGTAGTCAGGCCTGAGGCGCTTTCCGCGGACGATCTTGTTGCAGCTCAGCGAATCATGAAGCTTGCCCATGATGGCGGCATCCGGCTCCCCATCTCGTCCGCTACATTGCAGGAGACAACCGCTCTGTATGGGGACCGGCGGTACGAGATCGGCATAGCTATCGCATCCCTTAGCGGAGGATGGCAGCTGCGCGATCCCCTGGAAATCCGTCGCCATGAGTTCGCCGCGTGGTTCGCTGAGCGACTCTCGCTGGACGCAACGTTGCCTGGCGTTGATGCAGTCACGCTCTCGCCCAGAAGCGTCTTCGGCGACCGCATCGAGTCTGCTTCGGGTGGCGATCTTAGCGAGAGCATGCGTCAATTCCATGACGCAGTCACTTGGCCGTCTGTGCTCGTCTCGTTGCTGATTGATCCCGAGCGAATCGCTGCTGCGGCTCCCGCAAGGTGGGCCGACGCTAACGGGGACCTTGCGAAGCAGATGGGCTCGATGACGCGCGAACAACGAAACTCGACGGCGACTAGTGCGGCGATCCAGGACAACCAAGACTTGATGGCTTCCGCACTCGGTCTCCTCGCGGTGTCTCCCGCAGCGTTGCGCAGTCTTCGACGGCATGACCTCGCTGACGCCGTGACTGAACCGCACTGGGTCTGGTGGAGGCTCTGGTCATTTGATTTCAACCAGGGCCTGGGTGCCCTGCTGGGTAGCGTAGAACCTCCCTTCGAACTCGGTGGGCGGGAGGTCGTCGAGGTAGCCGTGTAG
>NZ_JBPSDN010000075.1:0-2265 GCF_052036135.1 Gordonia marina | reverse complement strand
TCGGCGCCGTGCTCGCGCCACAGGCGCTCAGCACGGGCCTGGACGGCGGGATCGATCTTCTTGGGCATGATTGTCATCCTTCCTGATGGGACTCAGAAAGGAGCGGCATCAAACCTGGGGTGATTCACGGTAGCGTTCACCGGCCGCCAGGATCAGACCGAGGCCGGCGAGCTCGAGCGCGACCACCGCGAGAATGTTCCACCACAGCCTGGTCAGCACCCAGTTGTCGACCAGGGCGACGAGGGCCAGCAGAGGAGTGAGCACCAGCATCACGCCGATACAGAAAGCCGCGGCGCGCTGCAGGCGCCACACGTTCATCCGGTCACGCCCCGACGACACAGCACTCAAACGGACAATTCATCGTTGCTGATTGTACTGCGAGTCAGGATTTTCAGGTTGCTCTTAGAGAGTGCGATGAGGCCCCTCGCCAAAGGAGGATCTTCGCCGCCGCCCACGACCACACACCCGGGAAATCGGGGGTCTAGCCGCCCGATCGCCCAGGAGGCGACGAGCGGGGCTTTCGCCTTCAACCGGTGGCGCTGAGCGTGTCGTCTTCGGCGAGACCGCGGCCGAGCCACATGATCGCGTCGGCCACCCAGCGACCCTGCACCTCGGGCTCGAGGCGGCGGATCGCGTCGGGCAGAAAGCTCATCAGGGCGGCCGACAGCGCGGCGTTCTCGGAGAGCGCGTGCCGGGAGACGACGCGGTCGTACTCACAGATGCGCTGGTACAGATCGCCGTAGGTGACCACCTCACCACTCAGGCGCACCGCCGTCATCCAGGGCATCGCCGCAGCACGCTGTTCGATGCGGGAGAGAAGGTCGTTCATGATTCCGCCTGTCCGCCGGTGCGAGCATCTGTTCGGATGACCCCAATACTGGGACCCTACCGCCCAGTATCGCAGAGCATCGCTACGGGCAACAGGCCTGGCGCCCACCGTATGATGCAACCCACACTCGATGTCATTGCCTCACGATATCGAGCATGACACGAAATATCGCCAGCACCAGTGAGGCCAGTGTGGCTGAATCACATTCGTGATACCCCCGTTACGAGGATGTCGCTGTCGGCGAGTCTGTACCCGCCGACAGCGACATCGAGACACCGTCAGCCTTTGGCGGCACGCTCCGCCGCATCGCGCTCCATCGCCTCGATGAGACTCTTCGGGCGCAGGTCGGTCCAGTTCTCCTCCACGTACTTCAGGCACGCCTCCCGGCTGTCCTCACCGAACACCTTGGTCCAGCCGGCCGGAATGTCGGCGAAGGTCGGCCACAGGGAATGCTGGTTCTCGTCGTTGACGAGAACGAAGAAGCGGCCGTTCTCGTCGTCGAAGGGGTTAGTCACAATCAATCTCCTCGGTTATGGATCAACAGGGCCTCACGCGCGTGAGACCTCGGCACGAAGTCGAATTTTACCGCGCGGTCAAAGCAGAGACGTAAGCAGATCAGCGGATCGCTGCCCAGATCTGCGGCCACGATGCCTTCAGCTCACGCTCCCAATACCCCCATGAGTGGGTGCCGACCGGCCGGATCACGATGGTCGCCGGAACGTGGAGTTGCTTCAGCCGCTGCTGCATGTTCAGAGTGCAATACGTCATCGCGGCCTCGATTCCACCACCGAGCGTGATCTGATCGATCATCTTCGGGTTGAGGTCATCGAGCGAGTGAATCTGCTCGTCGGGGCCGGGAAGACCCGACATCGACGAGATGTACAGCGAGGTGCCGCGCAGCTTGTATGCATTGACGTACGGATCGTGCCGACGCCAGTCCGGACCGTTGAGCGGACCCCACATCTTGGTCATGTCCGCTCCGATCCGGCCCTCGATGACCTGCCGAATGAACTCCTGGCCGATCGGGTCGCTCGTCTGGGCGCAGCCACTGTACGCGGCGACTGCCTGGAAATGTCCCGGCTTTCTGACGGCCAGATTCAACACCGACGTGCCAGCCATCGAGATACCGGCGATCGCATTCTTGCCGTTGGTATTGAACCGCTGCTCGAGTAGCGGAGGCAACTCCTTCAGAAGAAATGTCTCCCACTTACTCCGGCCGATCTTCGGGTCGACCCGCTGCCAGTCGGTATAGTATGAGCCGCCTCCGGCCAGCGGAGTCACGACATAGACGTGCTTGTTTGCGAAGAACTGAAGCGCCCCGGGTTCAGTGGAGGTTCTCAACTCACGGAGGATGAGAGTCATGGCAGCACCACGGAAGTACCCGGACGAGTTGCGTGAGCGTGCGACGCGGCTGGCGGTCGAGGCCCGGCAGGACC
>NZ_JBPSDN010000074.1:0-3145 GCF_052036135.1 Gordonia marina | reverse complement strand
CCGACCGCGATCTCCGTCCGGTCCGCCACCGTCAACATCATCCGTCCCAGCCCCACCCAGGGTCTCCTACCGCGCTACCCGCAACCCCTCGTGGCCTGCAGTGTTGCTACGACGGTATGACACCGCCAAGTGCTGATCCATCAGGCTGGTGAACCTCTCGCCATGGTTGCGTTCGAAGTAGTGCGTCATCTCGTGGACGACGATGTATTCCAGGCAGTCGGGGTGTTTCTTGGCGAGTTCGGCGTTGAACCAGATGTGCTGGGTTTCACGGTTGCAGGAGCCCCATTTGGTCTTCATGCGACGGATCGTCCACTTCGGCACAGTCGCGCCGAGCGCCTGCTCCCACTTGGTGATGAGGTCGGGGATTGCTTGGCGAAGTTGGTCGCGATACCACTTGTCGAGATGGTCGCGTCGCTTCTCGGCCGGGGTGTCGGCAGGCACATAGAGGACGAGTCGTCCCCCGTCGATCTCGAAATGTGCCCTGCCCGGCCGTTCGACTACCTTGAGCCGACGACGGACACCCCACACATAGTGCGACTCGCCGGTGATCATCTCCCGTTCGGACTGGCGCTCGGCGGAGCGCAGCTTGTCGCGCTGCCGCTTGATCCACGGCAGGCGCTGGATGACTGCCAGGCGCACCGCATCGTCGTCAAGTCGTGTTGGTGCGGCAACGCGCACGCGGCCCATTGGTGGGTAGACGCCGATGTGCAGGTTCTTGATGTCCTTGTAGATGACGTCGATGTCGATGCCGCGGACGGTGAGGTAGGCGTTAGCGGTACTCATCGCGCGCCTTCACCAGTTCAAATAGTTCATCGAGTCGGTCGAATCCGTCGGGCAGTGTTCGGCTGATAGCTCGCCTGACAACCTTCTCCTTCATGGAGTTACCGACCCAGTCGTGCGGCTTGCTGGTCAAGATCGCCGTATCTACCTGGATTGGGATGGTCGGATCGGGCCAGCCGAAGTCGACCAGTGCACGGCGGGCGCCGTTGTCGGCCCAGTCGGGGTACTGGGTGTCGGACTCCTTGGTGCCGAGCTGCTTGGCGGCGTCGAGTAGCTTGGCCAGGTATTCCTGGTAGTCGATGGCCTCCTGGCGGCGCTGTTCGATGATGGCGTCGAGCAGTTGGCTCATCTTGTCGTAGTACTTGGGGTTCATCGCGCGCTCGTCGATGATCACCTTGCGCATGTTGTTGGTGATCGTCTCGGCGACTGCTTCGGGGTTGCTCTTGATCCCCTCGGGAAGCTTGTCGATCGCCCCAGCGCCGAGTTTGACGATCAGGTCGATCAATCCGGTGTCTTCGAAGTTGGATACGACTTCGGAGGCCCCGGCCTGGATGTAGGTGTCGAGTAGGAAGCGCATACCTGCTTCGTACTGCTTGAAGTCGACGTCCTCACCTGCCCCGAGCTTCACCTCGGCGCGCACGTCGACGTAGTGGGCGATCTCGTTCTGGATCGCCGCAGCCTCGGCCACGCTGTAGCCGGCGGCGGTCATATCGTTGGCGAGGTTGGCGTAGGCACGGGTGACGGCCGCAACCGCCTTGTACAACTCGACGCGCTTCGGTTCGTTCGCCTTGAGTTGGTCGGCATTGCCCTGCTGGGCGGCGCAGAAGTACTGCTGGTATTGCAGTGTGTTCTTCGGCGGCGCAACGGGTTCGACGAGGGCACGAATGCGTTCGAGTGCCTCGTCAAGGTTCTCGCGGGCCTTGTCGATACGGTCCGAGAGGAGCCCCTCGATGTCCTTCTTCTCGTAGCCGTCCAGCGCCCCCGACGTGTAGTCACCTACCGCGTCCTCGATGGAATTGAACAGGTCTTGGTAGTCGACGATGTAGCCGTAGTCCTTGTCGTCACCGTCGAGACGGTTGACTCGGCAGATCGCCTGGAACAGCCCGTGGTCACGCATCTTCTTGTCGATATACAGGTAGGTGGCGCTTGGCGCGTCGAAGCCGGTCAGCAGCTTGTCGACCACGATCAGCAGTCGCATCTGGCCGGGGTTCTCAATGAACTGGCGCTTGACGGCCTGCTCGAACTCTTCGACCTTGTTCACAGCTGTGTCTTCGGGTTCGTCGAAGTAGTCAGCCAGCATCTTGCGGTAGATGTCGTACTGGCGGATCTTCTCGGTCTTGCCCGCGCCGGAGTCTTCTTTGGCGATGTCGCTGACGTTCGGGGTGTAGCTGGTGACGATGGCGCACTTGCCCTTGAAGCCGGCCGCGACGGACATCTCGTAGAACTTGCAGGCTTGGTAGATGCTGGAGCCGACGAGCATGGCGTTGCCGCGCCCGTCCATCAGGCGGGGTTTGGTCTCCATGTCGAGCAAGATGTCGTTGACGATCTGCTTAGCTCGGGGTTCGCTGGAGACGACCTTCTGCATGGTGCCCCAGCGCTTCTTCAGTTCGGCCTTAGACAGGTCGGTCATGCCTTTGGTCTTGACCTCAAACCACTTGTCGACCTGTTCGGGACTGGTGAGCTGCTGGTCGATGTTGCGGGCTTCGTACTGCAGGTCGAGCACCACGCCGTCGGCGACGGCTTCGTCGAACTTGTAGGTGTGGATGAACGAGCCGAACGTTTCGATACTGGTGGCCTTGTCGGCCTTGAGGAGTGGCGTGCCGGTGAAGCCGATGAACATCGCGTCCGGCAACAGCGCCTTCATAGCCGTATGCATCTTGCCGGACTGGGTGCGGTGAGCTTCGTCGACGAAGACGAAGATGTTGCCCTTGGCCTTGAAGTCCTTTGGGATGGTCGCGTGCAGCTCTTTGATGAACTCGGCGGTCACGTCGTCATCGTCAGTGTTGCTGTCGGCGGCGCGGAACTTGTGTACCAAGGAGCAGATCAGCCACTGCTCGCTGGCGTTGAGCGTGCTGATCAGGTCGGCGCCGCTCTTGGTGCGGTAGATCTGCTCGTTGACGCCACCGAAGACCTTCTCGATCTGCTCGTCGAGCTCGGTGCGGTCAGTGATCAGCAGCACCCGCGCGTCGGGCTGGTTCTCGCGAATCCATTTGGCCAGCCACACCATCGTCAGAGACTTGAACCGCACTGGGTTCTTTGGAGGCTCGTGACCTTGGAAACGAGGATGAGTACATGCCGAAGGAACAGGTTCCCGGGAAGCCGCAGACGCGGCGCTACAGCCCGGAGGAGAAGGTGGCGGCGGTCC
>NZ_JBPSDN010000073.1:0-3332 GCF_052036135.1 Gordonia marina | reverse complement strand
CTGTACCTCGAAGCGATCGCCCGCGAGCTCAACGAGCGGCCACGGCAGTGCCTGGGCTTCTACACTCCACGGGAAGTCTTCGAACGCCTACTGAAGGACAACGTTGCTTCCACGAGTTGACACCGCCCTTGCCTAATTGGCGCAGCCGGCGGGAGCAGCTCAACGCAGCACCGCTCGGTAGTGAGAAATGGATGGCGCCCGAGTGATCGAGAAAATAAGAATCTCCGGCTATCGGAAATTCAAGAACGTCACCATCGAGCCCCACGAGCAGTTCAATCTACTCGTGGGTGATAATGAAGCGGGTAAATCGACGATCCTGGAAGCGCTGACCTTGGCGCTCACGGGTCGGATAAATGGCCGTCACGCCGCTGAAGAGCTTAACCCCTACTGGTTCAACCAGGATGTCGTCGCAGCGTTCTTCGCCGATCGCGCAAATGGCAGGCCGGTCGCACCGCCCGAGATCACTATTGAGTTGTTCCTGGCCGATCGAGATGATCTGCAGCGAAAATTCTTCGGTGCGCACAACACAGACGTGCCGACCCGCGACTGCCCGGGTGTCACACTGAAGATCATCCCGAATCCCGAGTACGGCGAGGAGATGGAAGAACACTTCAAGTCTGACAGTTCGATTCTGCCAGTGGAGTACTACCTCATCGACTGGCGTACGTTTGGTGACCACCCGCTCGTGGCGAAGCCCAAGGAGCTGGCAGTCGCTGTCATCGATTCGCGCACTATTCGTTCGACGAGCGGCGTCGACTTCCACCTTCGGCAGATGCTGCACGACCACTTGGATGCGAGCGAGAAGGCCAAAGTCTCACTCGCCTTCCGCAAGGTCAAGGAGCAGATGACCACGGAACACCTTTCCGAGGTCAACGAAAAGGTCGAGAAGCTCGATGGAGCACTCGATGGGCGCTCA
Source organism: Gordonia marina (assembly GCF_052036135.1). NCBI lineage: Bacteria > Bacillati > Actinomycetota > Actinomycetes > Mycobacteriales > Gordoniaceae > Gordonia > Gordonia marina. Next base: position 2,416 of record NZ_JBPSDN010000073.1, on the reverse strand, counting down.
TTGTCGCTAGCCATGGACCAGTCTGTTCGTGGCTCGTGGGATGCGAACGTTGTGCCTCACGTTGCAGAAATTCCCTTTTCAATGGCTGGCCAGGGCCAACAAGCAGCCGTCAAGATTTCACTCGCGCTCGGACAGAAGGCAAGCGCTGCCCGGGTCGTCATGGTTGAAGAGCCAGAGAATCACCTCTCACACACCGGGTTGAATAAACTGCTACGTCAGATTGAGGACCTGCTTGGCGACGAGCAGCAGCTCTTTGTCACGACGCACAACTCATACGTCCTTAATCGACTTGGCCTCGACAACCTCGTCTTCGTTTGTGACGGTCAGACGTCGTCTTTTACTGAGATCAGCCACGGCACAGTCAACTACTTCAAGAAGCTGCCGGGGTACGACACGCTTCGAATGGTGCTTGCTGATCGCTTTGTCTTGGTTGAAGGGCCGTCCGACGAAATTCTATTTGAGTTGTTTTACTCAAAGTCAAAGGGCAAGCGCCCGATCCAGGATGGCATTGACATCATTAGCATGCGAGGGCTCGCGCTGGCTCGTTGCCTTGAGCTGGCCAGGGCACTTGGTAAGACATGCGCGGTGCTTCGTGACAATGACGGCATTGATCCAGTGGAGATCGTCGCAGGTCTCAGCAGCCTCGTTGAGAGTGGCAAGCGCGAAGTTTTTATCGGATCTGTTGCGGATGGTAAGACGCTAGAGCCACAAGTTCTCACAGCAAATACCGATGATGCACTTATGCGGAGAGCACTTGGAGTGACGGATCGAGCGAATCTAGAGACCTGGATGACTAACAACAAGACCGAGGCAGCTCTCCGGCTCGCCGAAACAACCGAGAGCATTCAAGCGCCGACCTACTTCGCTGAAGCGATCGAGTTTATTAGTGCCAATGGCAGGTAATCACCTGACCCTGGCCGTCGCGGGATCGCGGAAGACCCAGGGAATCGTCGATGAGTGTGCCGCCGCACCCGTATCCGAGCGAATTTTGGTGCTGACCTATACGACAGTGAACCAGTTGGAATTGCGCAATAGGTTGGCGACCTTTGCTGGTGATCATCCATACATTGAGGTCAATGGATGGTTCTCCTTTGTAATTTCGACCTTCGCAAGGCCGTTTCTTCCTCACGCATTCGGAGGGCAGCGAGTTCACGGATTCGACTTCGGAAGCCCGCCGCAGCAGTACGCTAAAGTCGACACTCTCACCCGCTATCTAAACAGTGCCGGCGAGGTACGAAAGGTGCACCTTCCTCAGCTTGCGGTGCGGATTGAGGATGAATCTAACGGATCAGGACTCCGTCGCCTGGAACGGATGTACGACCGAATCTACATTGACGAGGTGCAAGACCTCTGTGGTTATGACTTGGAAATCCTCAAGCTCTTGATGGCGTCAAGCATCCCTGTCAAGATGGTTGGCGATGTTCGGCAAGCAATCTTGGCGACCAATGAGCGCGAGCGTAAGAACAAGAAGTTTATGTACATGGGCATATGGAAGTGGTTCCAGGCCGAGGAAGCAGCAAAACGGCTTCTAATTGAACAGCGGTCTGAGACGTGGCGCTGCCGCTCTGAGATTGCAGCGCTGGCGGACTCTCTTTTTAGCCCAGAGTGGGGGTTCGATAAAACTCAGTCGAGGAACAACCTAAGCACGACGCACGACGGCGTCTTCCTCATACGATCGGCTGATGTCGATGCATATATGGCAGAGTTCGCGCCATTGCCCCTCCGAACGTCGATCGCATCGGCGAAGAGGTTCGCATATCTTCCGATGATGAACTTCGGCGAAGCGAAGGGGATGGGCCGCGAGAGGGTGCTGATCTTTCCGACTGGCGCAATTGAAAAGTTCCTAGCCAAAGGCACTCCGCTGGACGACAGACAAGCTGCTCCCTTCTACGTAGCGATCACCCGCGCCGAGCAGAGCGTTGCACTCGTTATCGATAAGCCAGGTATCTGCACATACCCGTACTGGTCACCCGAGAAATAGGCAACCCTTATGCACTTCAACGATCAGACATATTTACACCCGTGGAGGCGGCTACACTACCGATATGTACTCGTGGCAGGGGCAAAAAGGCAATAGCTTGAAACACCCGCAACATTATCTTGCGATTTTTGACTAGGGGCGAATTGCGCTACATCTTGATTGAAAACTCTGCGGCGATGAGCCGAACATTCGCGTGCCCCATTCCAACCTCCGCCGCAATTACCTCCGGCTTCAATCCGGTTCTTCAACTTTGAGAGTGCGTGGTTGCCGGACGGGGTGAGCGGAGTGGACCACAACATGTAGGCGGGGGCGGTGTCATACCGTCGTAGCAACACTGCAGGCCACGAGGGGTTGCGGGTAGCGCGGTAGGAGACCCTGGGTGGGGCTGGGACGGATGATGTTGACGGTGGCGGACCGGACGGAGATCGCGGTCGG
>NZ_JBPSDN010000072.1:0-3661 GCF_052036135.1 Gordonia marina | reverse complement strand
CGAAGGCGCGGTCACCACTAACTGGAAACGTGCCCTTGAGCAACTCTCACTCGCGTATCCAGACCGTATCAACCATCACCTATAAATCGAATACCTGATCGACTTACACGGAAAAGTTGACAAGCTCGATCACCTGCCGGCACACCGCGATGGCGGCGTCGATGCCTTCCCGCGACTGCGTGGTCACGGTGGTGACCCCGATCGACTGTGGCGGCGGTGCCGGCTTCTCACCGCCGCAGCCGGACAGCACCGCGGTGGCGCAGAGCAGCGGAACGGCGATGATGCGCGCACTCGGTCGCACGTTCCCTCCTCCCTCGGGTCTTTTGACCCTGATCTCACATCCTGCCGCACCGGTGTCATGCCGCGTGCATCGTGTGCCGAGATTCATCCGCTGTGACGCCCGCATCCGCTGCCGATCTCTGTGAGATCGTGCACGATGGAGGAGGCCGCAGCACCCCTTGTGGCTCATCCTTCCGCGGCCCAGAACCCACGGGCCCGACCGACGAATGCAGACAGGTGAAATCGTGACCGACCAGGCCGAAGTCAACGCAGGGCATCCCGCCAGCACCAATCGCGTGCAGGTGATCCGGGACGGAGTGGCGTCGTATCTCGCCGACGCCGATCCCACCGAGACCGACGAGTGGCTGGAATCGTTCGACGCCATGCTGGAGGCCGCCGGCCCCGAGCGCGCCCGCTACCTGATGCTGCGGATGCTCGAGCGCGCCGACGACAAGCGCGTACAACTGCCGTCGCTCACCTCGACCGACTTCGTCAACACCATCCCGACCGAACTGGAGCCGGAGTTCCCCGGCGACGAGGACATGGAACGCCGGTTCCGCGCCTACATCCGCTGGAACGCCGCGATCATGGTGCATCGCGCGCAGCGGCCCGGGATCGGGGTGGGCGGCCACATCTCGACGTACGCGTCGTCGGCGTCGCTGTACGAGGTCGGCTTCAACCATTTCTTCCGCGGCCTGGAGCACCCCGGCGGCGGCGACCAGATCTTCATCCAGGGCCACGCCTCCCCCGGCATCTACGCGCGCGCGTTCCTGGAAGGCCGCATCGACGCGGCGCGGATGGACGGCTTCCGGCAGGAGCACAGCCATGCCGGACTGGGCGGCGGCTTGCCGTCGTATCCGCACCCGCGCCTGATGCCGGAGTTCTGGCAGTTCCCCACCGTCTCGATGGGCCTCGGCCCGATGAACGCCATCTACCAGGCGCGCTTCAACCGCTACCTGCACGACAACGGCATCTCCGACACCTCGCAGCAGCACGTCTGGGCCTTCCTGGGCGACGGTGAGATGGACGAGCCCGAGTCGCGCGGCCTGGCGCAGATCGCCGCGATCAACCACCTCGACAACCTCACGTTCGTGGTCAACTGCAACCTGCAGCGCCTCGACGGCCCGGTGCGCGGCAACGGCAAGATCATCCAGGAGCTGGAGTCGTTCTTCCGCGGCGCCGGCTGGAACGTGATCAAGGTGGTGTGGGGCCGCGAGTGGGACACGCTGTTCCAGAAGGATCAGGACGGCGCCCTGGTGAATCTGATGAACAAGACGCCCGACGGCGACTACCAGACCTACCGCGCCAACGACGGCGCCTACATCCGGGAGAACTTCTTCGGGCGCGACCCGCGCACCAAGGAACTGGTCAAGGACATGACCGACCAGGACATCTGGAACCTGAAGCGCGGCGGGCACGACTATCGCAAGATCTACGCGGCGTACCAGTCCGCCCTCAGCCACAAGGGCCAGCCGACGGTCATCCTGGCGCACACCATCAAGGGCTACACCCTGGGCAGCCACTTCGAGGGACGCAACGCGACCCATCAGATGAAGAAGATGACGCTCGACGATCTGAAGGCCTTCCGCGACACCAACCGGATCCCGATCACCGACGAGCAGCTCGAGGCCGACCCGTATCTGCCGCCGTACTACCACCCCGGCATGGACTCCCCGGAGATCCAGTACATGCTCGGGCGCCGGGAGCATCTCGGCGGTTTCCTGCCCAAGCGGCACCTGACCCCGAAGCCGCTGAAGCCGGACACCACCAAGGCGCTGCGCGCCGTCTCCGGCGGGTCGGGCAAGCAGATGGTGGCCACCACCATGGCGCTGGTCCGCATCTTCAAGGAACTGCTGCGCGATCCGGAGATCGGCAAGCGCATCGTGCCGATCATCCCGGACGAGGCCCGCACCTTCGGCATGGACTCGTGGTTCCCGACCCTGAAGATCTACAACCCGGCCGGGCAGCTGTACCGGTCGGTCGACGCCGAGCTGATGCTCGCCTACAAGGAGGATCAGACCGGGCGGATCCTGCACGAAGGCATCAACGAGGCCGGTTCGACGGCGTCGTTCACGGCCGTGGGGACGTCGTACGCGACCCACAACGAGCCGATGATCCCGCTGTACATCTTCTACTCGATGTTCGGCTTCCAGCGGACCGGTGACAGCTTCTGGGCGGCCGCCGATCAGATGGCGCACGGCTTCGTGATCGGGGCGACGGCCGGTCGTACCACGCTGACCGGCGAGGGCCTGCAGCACGCGGACGGTCATTCCCATCTGCTCGCGGCCAGCAACCCGGGCGTCGTCGCCTACGACCCGGCCTTCGCCTACGAGCTGGCCCGCCTCATCGAGGACGGCCTGCGCCGCATGTACGGGGACGATCCGGAGAAGATCTACTACTACCTCACCGTCTACAACGAGCCCATCCACCAGCCGGCCGAGCCGGCGGATCTGGACCTGGAGGGCCTGCGCAAGGGCATCTACCTCTACCGCCCGGCCGCCGCAGCCGGCGAGCACCGCGCCTCCATCCTGGTCTCCGGCATCACCATGGGCGACGGCCTGCTCGCCCAGGACATGCTGGCGGAGGACTGGAACGTAGCCGCCGACGTCTACTCGGTGACGTCGTGGACCGAGCCGGCCCGCGAGGGCGTCGAATGCGACAAGCGGGAGCTGCGCGAGGGCGTCGTCGGCAAGCCGTGGGTCACCGAACTGCTGGAACGCGGCGAGGGCCCGTTCGTGGCCGCCTCGGACTACCAGCGCGCCGTGCAGGAACAGATCCGCGCCTATGTGCCCGGCACCTACCTGACGCTCGGCACCGACGGTTTCGGCTTCTCCGACACCCGCTCGGCGGCCCGCCGCGTGTTCAACGTCGACGCGGCCTCGATCGCCGTCGGCGTGCTCACCGCCCTGGCCCGCGACGGCAAGATCGACCGCTCGGTACCCGCCGCGGCCGCCGAGAAGTACGCGATCACCGACGTCTCGGCCGCCCCGGTCTCCACCGCCGACCCCGGCTCCGCGTAGTCCGGCAGCAGGCTCACAGAACGTCGTGCCTGTGACAGCCGCCGAGGGAATATTTCCCTCGGCGCTCGTCACAGGCACGACGTCTTGCTCAGCCCCGCCCCATCAGCCGGTTGAGCGACACCCCACGCCATCCGATTAGGCTGCGTGAGCCCTGTTAGCTGGTTGAGCCGCCTGAGCCCCGCTAGCTGGTTGAACCGCCCGAGCCCCGCTAGCTGGTTGAGCCGCCCGAGCCCCGCTAGATGAGTGATTCCTGGCGATGTGACGGGTGTGTCGTGTGGGACTGAAGAGCGAGGTCGTCCAGGATCGATGTTGCATACACCGACATCGACATGGGAGCCGACATGGTCACCGACCTGGACGAC
>NZ_JBPSDN010000071.1:2157-5249 GCF_052036135.1 Gordonia marina | reverse complement strand
TCTGTAGGGGGCCTTACCCCACCACAAGGGTGGGTGAGAAACCTCATCTTGGAACAGGCTTCCCGCTTAGATGCTTTCAGCGGTTATCCCTTCCGAACGTAGCTAACCAGCAGTGCTCCTGGCGGAACAACTGGCACACCAGAGGTTCGTCCGTCCCGGTCCTCTCGTACTAGGGACAGGTTTCCTCAAGTTTCTAGACGCGCGCGGCGGATAGAGACCGAACTGTCTCACGACGTTCTAAACCCAGCTCGCGTGCCGCTTTAATGGGCGAACAGCCCAACCCTTGGGACCTACTCCAGCCCCAGGATGCGACGAGCCGACATCGAGGTGCCAAACCATCCCGTCGATATGGACTCTTGGGGAAGATCAGCCTGTTATCCCCGGGGTACCTTTTATCCGTTGAGCGACACCGCTTCCACATGCCGGTGCCGGATCACTAGTCCCGACTTTCGTCCCTGCTCGACATGTACGTCTCACAGTCAAGCTCCCTTGTGCACTTACACTCAACACCTGATTGCCATCCAGGCTGAGGGAACCTTTGGGCGCCTCCGTTACACTTTAGGAGGCAACCGCCCCAGTTAAACTACCCACCAGGCACTGTCCCTGAACCCGATCAGGGTCCGAAGTTAGAAGCCCAATACGATCAGAGTGGTATTTCAACAACGACTCCACCACCACTAGCGTGACGGCTTCACAGTCTCCCACCTATCCTACACAAACCGTACCGAACACCAATACCAAGCTATAGTGAAGGTCCCGGGGTCTTTTCGTCCTGCCGCGCGTAACGAGCATCTTTACTCGTACTGCAATTTCGCCGAGTCTGTGGTTGAGACAGCAGAGAAGTCGTTACGCCATTCGTGCAGGTCGGAACTTACCCGACAAGGAATTTCGCTACCTTAGGATGGTTATAGTTACCACCGCCGTTTACTGGGGCTTAAATTCTCAGCTTCACCAACAAAGTTGATTAACCGGTCCTCTTAACCTTCCAGCACCGGGCAGGCGTCAGTCCGTATACCTCGTCTTACGACTTCGCACGGACCTGTGTTTTTAGTAAACAGTCGCTTCTCTCTGGTCTCTGCGACCACCCCCCGCTCCAGCCGTCAAGACCTTCACCGGGCGTGGTCCCCCTTCTCCCGAAGTTACGGGGGCAATTTGCCGAGTTCCTTAACCACAGTTCTCTCGATCGCCTTAGTATTCTCTACCTGACCACCTGTGTCGGTTTGGGGTACGGGCCGTGTACCAACTCACTAGAGGCTTTTCTCGGCAGCATAGGATCACAGAATTCACCACACATTGGCTACGCATCACCTCTCAGGCTACCCGGAACACGGATTTACCAATGCTCCACCCTACCGGCTTACACCAAGACAACCATCGCTTGGCCCTGCTACCTTCCTGCGTCACCCCATCGCTTAACTACTACACACAAGGTCCCACGCAGCCACACCCAAAACCCTCCGAAGAGGATAGAGAGTGTCTTTGGGTGGTTAGTACATGTGGCTCGTCATTGGGCGCGGATACACGGGTACGGGAATATCAACCCGTTGTCCATCGACTACGCCTGTCGGCCTCGCCTTAGGTCCCGACTCACCCTGGGCGGATTAACCTGGCCCAGGAACCCTTGGTCATCCGGCGGACAAGTTTCTCACTTGTCTTTCGCTACTCATGCCTGCATTCTCACTCCCACACCCTCCACAGCCCCTCACAGGACAGCTTCAACGAGTGCAGGACGCTCCCCTACCCAACCACACCACTACACCACCATCCGCAGACGGTGATGGATGTCATGTGTGATTGCCGCGGCTTCGGCGGTGTACTTGAGCCCCGCTACATTGTCGGCGCAGGACCACTTGACCAGTGAGCTATTACGCACTCTTTCAAGGGTGGCTGCTTCTAAGCCAACCTCCTGGTTGTCTCAGCAATCCCACATCCTTTTCCACTTAGTACACGCTTAGGGGCCTTAGCCGGCGATCTGGGCTGTTTCCCTCTCGACTACGAAGCTTATCCCCCGCAGTCTCACTGCCACGCTCTCACTTACCGGCATTCGGAGTTTGGTTGACGTCAGTAACCTAGTAGGGCCCATCAGCCATCCAGTAGCTCTACCTCCAGCAAGAAACACGCAACGCTGCACCTAAATGCATTTCGGGGAGAACCAGCTATCACGGAGTTTGATTGGCCTTTCACCCCTACCCACAACTCATCCCCTCCATTTTCAACTGAAGTGGGTTCGGTCCTCCACCACATCTTACTGTGGCTTCAACCTGGCCATGGGTAGATCACTCCGCTTCGGGTCTAGACCCAGCGACTCAAATCGCCCTATTCAGACTCGCTTTCGCTACGGCTACCCCACACACGGGTTAACCTCGCCACTGAGCACTAACTCGCAGGCTCATTCTTCAAAAGGCACGCCATCACCCACCACAGACTAAACTGTGCGCAAGCTCTGACGGATTGTAAGCGTCCGGTTTCAGGTACTATTTCACTCCCCTCCCGGGGTACTTTTCACCTTTCCCTCACGGTACTAGTCCGCTATCGGTCACCAGGAAGTATTCAGGCTTACCGGGTGGTCCCGGCAGATTCACAGCAGATTCCACGAGCCCGCTGCTACTCGGGAAACACACAAACCAGAGGAACCATTTTCAGTTACCGGACTCTCACCGTCTACGGCAGACCATTCCAGGCCACTTCACCTAACAGAACCTTTTATCACTGGCCGCCTGGCCGGCAGACCAGACAAGCATGCTCCCACAACACCACACGCACAACCCCTGCCGAGTATCACATACGCATGGTTTAGCCTCCTCCGCTTTCGCTCGCCACTACTCACGGAATCACAATTGTTTTCTCTTCCTGTGGGTACTGAGATGTTTCACTTCCCCACGTTCCCCCCGCACCGGCTATACATTCACCGGGCGGTAACACCACACAACTGGTGCTGGGTTTCCCCATTCGGACACCCTCGGATCACAGCTCGTTTGACAACTCCCCGAGGACTATCGCGGCCTACCACGTCCTTCATCGGCTCCTGGTACCAAGGCATCCACCGAACGCCCTAAAACACTTACAACAACACCCACAAACCCACCCCACCA
>NZ_JBPSDN010000070.1:0-5786 GCF_052036135.1 Gordonia marina | reverse complement strand
CTCCTTCAGCCGGTCGTGGTACATCCGGACGGCCCGCTCACGGGTCTCGGAATCGAACTTTCGTGGTGCTGCCATGATCGCATTCTCCTGGTGCGTTCACGGTCTCCACCAGACCCAGGACGGTTCAAACTCGCCATCACCTACCGTGCCGCGGTCGTCCTATCAGCGATTCTGACCTGGCTACGCGAATAAGGAGACACGCCCTAGCGCCAAGACCACCAGAGCAATTGACCTGACAGCGAGTTGTACCCCGCGCATACGAGTGCCTCCCCCGAGGTGGCCGACCGAATCCCCTAGCGGTCGCACCGAATATCGGGAAGGCTACTACCCGTCGACGACACCCGCTGTCACCGGGTGACGCCGACGCCTCGACGCTCGCGCCGGGAGCGACCGGATGCTCATCGACGTCACGACGAGCAGTTCCGCTAGTAGACTCCAGGCCGCGATCACCCCGCGGCTCACCTGGCCGCCAACGTACGGAAGGCCCGAGGACGACGTGCCCAAGATCAGTGCCGACACGCTCGCCGAACACCGCGAGGAAGTCTTGTCGTCGCTATTGGAAGGCACCAAGCGGATTCTCCTCAGCGAGCGCAAGCTCACCGCGGGGTCGGTGGCCGCCGAGGCGGGGATCGCCCGCAACAGCATCTATCGATATGTCGCGTCCGTGGACGATCTCATCGACCTGGTGGTGGCTCAGGGGTTCGCAGACTGGGCGGCGGCGGTCGCGACCGCGGTCGCCGACGCACCCGATGCTCGCGCCGGCGTGGTCGCCTACGTCCGCAGCAATCTGACACTGGCGGCGAGCGGTGAGCACGCGCTGCAGAGCTCACACTCGCGGGCCAACCTCTCCGATTCGGCTCGACGTCGCATCGTCGAGATGCATCAGCAGATCTCGGAAGTCCTGCACGACACCGTCGCGGAATTGGACTGTCGGCGGCCCGATCTGCTCATCGCGGCGATCGATGCGCTGGTCGGTTCGGCGTTGACCCTGGTGGGACCGGACGCTCCCGCGGGCGAGGTCATCGAGTTCATGTGCGGTGCGGCGGCAGCGGTCGTCACCACCGCCACCCACCTTTGAGACACCCTGTCGCAGGCGCGTACCATTCGTTCGCGACAGGGTGTCTCAACGGATTGGGAGTGGCAGTGTTCATCGCATTGCGCGAACTGCGAGCGGCATGGGGCCGCTTCGCGATGATCGGACTCGTGGTGGCGCTCGTAGCAGCGCTCGTCGGCATGGTCTCAGGGTTCACGATCGGCCTCGGCAACGATACGGTGTCCGCGTTGCGGGCGATGAACGCGAAATCGGTCGCCTTCGCCGACAACGCGACCGACTTCAACCGGAGCACGATCTCCGCAGCCGATGTCCAGGCATGGCACGATCGGCCCGACGTGGAGTCGACGCCGTTCGGCATCAGCATGACCCACGGGGAGACCCGCGGAGGTTCGGTGGCCGATCTCGCGGTCATCGGTGTCGCCCCGAACGGGCCCCTCACGCCGAGCGCCGAATCCGGCGAGCGCCTCGGTATCGCCCCCGGCGAGATCGTCGTCTCGACCAAGCTGCTCGACGACGGCATCGCGATCGGCGACGACATCACCATCGACAACACCGACGTGGTGCTGCGTGTGGTCGGCACCGTGGCACCGGTCTCGTATGGTCACGTTCCGGCGGCGTACACCTCGTTGGAGACGTGGCGAACGGTTCGCTACGGCACTACCGACCTGAATGAGCACCAGCGCGGGACTGCGGCCGCGATCGCCGTCTTGGGTGGCGACCCCCCCGCCACCGTCGGCGGCACCACGGTCTCGGCGCCGAGCGTCATGCTCGAGGCCGCCCCCGGGTACTCGGGCGAGCGCCTCACGATGAACTCGATTCTGGCCTTCCTTTACGTGATCGCTCCGCTGATCGTGGCCGCCTTCTTCGCAGTCTGGGTGCTGCAGCGCCAAGGCGTGTACGCCCTCCAGCGTGCGCTCGGGGTCTCTCGGTGGTCGCTCATCGGCGCCACCCTGGCTCAGGCGACCGTGGTGGTCGGACTCTCGACGATCATCGGATCGGCGGTGGCGTACGGCCTCGGCCTCCTGCTGGGCGACGCAGTACCGTTCGACCTGCCGTTCTCCTCGTTGGCGACCACTACCTTCGCTGTGATCGCAGCCTCGCTGGTCGGATCCGCCGTCACCCTCCGCTGGGTCGTCACCGCCGACCCCTTGACCATGCTGGGAGCCTCCCGATGAGCCTCGACCTTCACGACATCACCGTCGAATACCGTTCGGGCGACGATCTTCTGCTGATTCTCGACGGCTTCACCGAGAGCTTCCTGACGAAGCAGGTCACCGCCGTGGTCGGCCCGTCGGGGTCCGGCAAGTCCACGCTGCTCGGCGTGTCCGGAATGCTACGTCGCCCCACGTCGGGGACCGTCGAACTCGACGGCACCGACGTCACCTCGCTGTCGGTCCGAGACGGTGACCGACTCCGCCGCGAACACATCGGATACGTCTTCCAGTCCGGCAACCTGTTCCCCGGCCTCACCGTGCTCGACCAGGTGGTCGCCATGGGAGTCATCGCCGGTCAGCGGGCTGCGCGGGTGCGCCCTCGGGCAGCGGAGCTCCTCGACGAGGTCGGCATGTCGAGCCATCTCAAGACTCGACCGGAACATCTCTCGGGTGGCCAGCGCCAGCGCGTGGCGATCGCCCGCGCCATGATCCACCGTCCCGCACTGCTGCTGGTCGACGAGCCGACCGCGGCCGTGGACCGCAGTCAGGCCGGCCAGATCGTGGAGCTGATCAACCGGGTGACCGCCGAGTTCGGGTGCGTCACCGTCGTCGCGACACACGACCCCGAAGTGGTCGAGGCGGCCGACCGGGTGGTTCCCCTCACTGGCAACTGAGGCCCGCATAGGGGCTTGATCATCGATCGAGTCGTGCGGCAGCGACTCCACCAGCCGGAAAGCTGCTTCTCGGACTGGTGGATCCCGCTGCTTCCTGGCGCTGTTCAGGCATGCGACACAGTGCCGAACCGTCCCGTTTCGGCGCGACGATTCCCGCGCGAACCAACCCTCGCTATCTGATATCGCCATGAGCTTCTGCACACGTTCCGAACACGATTGGCGTATGTCCACCGCACTGTTCCGTACCACCACGCGTCGTCCCCTCGGACTCGAGCAAGCTCTCCGCCGAGGTGTTCGCTCAGGGCGGAGGATCACCCGGTGACCGCCATTCGACTCGATGACGAGGACCTCGTGCTGATGTCGCGGCGTCACCTCAAGAGTCGAAACCGCATGCTGGAGTTCGCGGCACAGCTGATTGGGGCGGCAGTCGACGACCACAGCCCCCTCGCCGACCGGATGGCGAACGTGTTCCCGTGGCTGCTCGCGCTGTCGGTGAAGGATCGGGAGACCTGCGCGCAGGACCTCGTCGACGCCGCGCGTGCCTCGTTCTCCACCGACCAACCGCATCGCGTGCTCGCAGAGCTGACGTCGTGGCGCGAGACGGCGACCGCACTCGCCGCCGGCCTCGGCCAGGCTGATGTCAGCGAGCGAGCATCGAGTTGATATTGGTGCGCTTCCACTTGCGGTCACCTGGGCCGTGCCCCTCTTGCAGGTCGGCGATCAGCGCCTCGGCGTGCTGCCGGGTGATCTCGCCAACGTGCTGGTGGCCATGGCGTTCGACGATCGGCGTCAGCGCGGCGGTGTAGGCGGCTAGGCACGAAAATCGGCAGATCCAGGATCAGCTGTGGCAGGTCTCGAAAGTAGCTAGGACGGCAAGCTCCTGTTTGTGTGAGTGGTGCGGTAGTGCGGTGGATCCGTCGTCGCCGTTGAGTGGTCCGGGCTGGCAGATGCGACTATGTCCTGCGTGTGCCGATCTGCGAGGTAGGTGGCATGTGGCCTGGTCAGAGATCTTGGCGAGTGCCTCTTCCTGACATTGGCTGCATGAGGTGGATCGTTGAGTCCGTGCCGTTCACATCGACCGCTTGTGTGCCGTCGTGAGCTACCTCGAAGCCTGCTGCTCGCAGTCGATCTGCGCAGGCAGCATCGGTGGTCACGCGGAGATCCACGGTGGTGACTGCCGTGGAGACCGTGGCCTCGGAGAACCGCAACGTAGGGCCCAGTGACGGGGTGATCAGCAGGTACGTGCCGCGCCGCTCGACTTGAGCTGCGGACCAAACTGCACGCCAGAATTTCTCGCTGATTGCACAGTTGTTCGTAACGAGCTGAACCTCTGCTGTGCCGTGAGCGCGCTCATCTGACCTCCGTCCCGGTTAAGAAGATTGTCCCCCGATCGAGGTGGGGTCGACAAGGAGGGCTGCTTGTGTCCGTGTCGCATGCTCGAGATCACGTCTCCGTACACTTGGTTGCGAATATAGACGCAACTAGTTACGGTTGATGGTGTAACCAAAAGGTGGAGGTGGGAACCATGACTGCGACGATTCAGCGGAGTCTGCTCCTCGATGACGATCGCTACCAGCGTGCCGCGCAGGGACTGCTCAAGGCTGTTCCGACAGTGTCGTCGATTGCGCTTGCTGACGCGAGCGATCGTACGGTCGCGGTGCCGAGTGAGCTGTCCGCGATCATTCAGGCTGTCCTGTCGGCTGTTGCCGAGGGTGCGGCAATCTCTGTCCAGACGCTTCCTGACGAGCTGACTACAGGGGTGGCTGCGGAGCACCTGGGAGTGTCGAGGCAGGCGGTCGTGAAGATGATCGAGAGGGGCGAGTTGCCGGCTCACAAGGTTGGGTCGCATCGCCGTGTTCGCCTATCGGATGTGCGTGAGCTCAAGCGCGTTCGTCGTGAGCGTCAGCGTGAGGCGTTCGCAGCGCTGCGCGAGCTCGATGAGCAGCTCGATCAATACTGAGTCACCGTCGAGGGCTACGCCAGGTCCTGGGTAGTCTGCCTTGGTGGGAGCTACTCAGGTCTTCGTCGATGCGAACGTCATCCGATCAAGGACGCTGCGCGACTGGTTGTTCTTGCTGCGGAATGCCGGCGACATGTTCTCGGTCTGCACGACCGAGGACGTGATCGCCGAGGTCGTCTACACGCTCCGTCGCGAGAAGCCCGATGCTCCGGGGTATCTGACGAGTTCGGTCCATGACCGGATCACCGAGCAGCTCGATTACCGTGTCGAGGACTACCCTGCCGGTGCTCCGGGGTACTGCGGGTCGGATCCAGACGATGCTCATGTTCATGCGGCGGCCGTCGCGGCCGGTGTCGATATCGTTCTGACTGCGGATAAGGGGTTCACCAGCCTTAGCGAGGAGGACCGGGACGGTCTGCCCTACGAGATCTATCACCCGGATGAGTTCTTCGTGCTGGTAGACGATTCCTCGCCGGACACGGTGCGCCGTGTGTCAGGGGAGCAACTCGAGTATTGGTGCGCTAAGAAGCCCTCAGGTGGGGCAAATCTGCCGGCGGCGCTTGATGATGCGGATTGTCCGCGGTTCGCTGAACGCGTCAGGTTGAGGCTCCAGCAGCTATGAACGGGCCGGAGCAGTCGGACTTCGCTGCGGTCCAGCGGGTCGTTCCGCACTATCTGATGCGATCCATTGAGGTGCAGCTCATGGATGGAACAGTGTTGGACGATCAATCTCGGCGTCGAGATCGCCATGCCAGGTTGTCTTTGCTCCACTGCGCGACGGGCAAATCGGTCTTCGAGTCGGTGCGGGTGGTCGATGGTGAACCGTCCTGGTCCGGTCGGAGACCTGGATTAGGCCACCTCGGGTGTTGAGGCGACGTTCTGACGGTAGCGCTCCTCATGGTCAGTCGGCGAGGTATAGCCGATCGATGAGTGCAGACGCTCGG